>NZ_JBHVJC010000007.1:0-255561 GCF_042799315.1 Streptomyces sp. NPDC057702
CCGCTACGACAAGAGGGCCTACGTCTTCCACGGCACCGTCACGGTCGCGGCGATCCACCTATGGCTCCGACCGTGATCCGCCGGACAGGCCCTAGCAGTTCTTGTAGTCGTAGCGGGTGGAGTTGTACGAGCAGGTGTCCACGCGGCTACCGGAGGACTTCCGCAGCGTCGCCGTGTCCCGGTCGTTGTTCCACACGTAGGCCCGACGGTTCTGGTGCTTCGTGGACGCGCTGTCCTTGCCTCGCCCGGTGCGCACCGTGATGGTCTTGCCGGCGCCGATGGTGACCTTGCCGAAGGTGTAGGTGTGCCGGGACGCGTCGGTCAGCGTCCACCCCCGCAGGTTCACGCCACGGCTGGTCGAGTTCTTGATCTGTACGTACTCGGCGTTCAGGCTCCGAGTGGACCGGTCGTCCTTGCCGGGGCTGTCGTAGTAGATCTTCTGCAGGTGCACGGAGCCGGCCGCCTGCGCCTGGGCGGGCAGCAGCGGGACCACGACGGCCCCGGCGACGGCGGCGGCGGCACAGGCGGCGCCACGTATGGAAAGCCGAGAAGACACAGAGAACATGGAGATCCTTCACGTTCACGGCCGAGGACCCCCCTAGGTCCCCGGTGAGGAGATCACACTAAGGGCAGTTTCCGCGGAACAGGGCCACATCCGGGAAATGCGACGCGGCATGCCATCTCCGGACAATGAAGCGCCATCTCCCGACAACGCGCCGGCACAGGGAAACCCGCGCTCATCCCCGCTGGTCGGCCAGGTGCGGGCCGCGTCCGGCGCCCGGCGCGACCGGGGCGGGAACGGCCTGCCACGGGCCCCAGGGGCCGTCGGCCGAGACCTGGGTGATCTGCCAGAACAACGAGTCGGCGTTCCACTCGTGGGCCACGACCCGCAGCCGCCCGTCGTCGAGTTGGGTGACCGTGCTGGGCTGGCTGAGCCCGACGAACGGCGCCGGCACCCGGCCCATCGACTCCACCGGCCCCCACCCTCCGCTCGCGTCCTGGACCCGGGTGTTCATCGAGGAATCGGCGGCGTCGGTGGACGCGAAGGCGTGCAGGCGACCCGTCCGGTCGGCGAAGAGCGCGACCGAGCCCCAGTACGGCGGCGGGTTGAGCCCGAATTCCTCCGGCGCGCTCCAGGTACCGTCGACCGTCTCCTGCGCGGTGTGGCACTGGACGCCGTACGAGCTGAAGAAGACCTCGATCCGGCCGTCCACCCCCTCGGCCGCGCTCACCCGGGTGGGCGTCTTCGGCCCCACCGGCACGGCGCTCACCCGCCGCCACGGGCCGTACGCGCCCTCGGGCTCGGCCTGCGTGCGGTGCCAGACGAAGGGGAACGGGCTGTCCGCGGTGGCATCGGTGAAGTACTGGAACTCCTCGACCCTGCCGTCCGCGCGCTCCACCGCCAGCAGGCTGCTCGGGTGCGGGCTGCTCGGCACCCCCTGTGCCCGGGTGTCCGGCTCGCACGCCCCCGCGACCGGCGCCGGGCCACCCGCGTGCCACGCGCCCGCCGCCTGGCCGGAAGCGGTGGCCCGGGGATGACCGGCCGCCTGGCCGGGGGGAGCGGCCTGGCTCGGGCCGGCCGCCACCAGCCCGAGCCAGGCCACCAGCACGGCGAGCGCGCCGCCCCACGCCCGGTGTGCCACGCCGTGCCCTCTTCGTACGGAGTTCCGTGTGCGGATCATGATCGGGAATCCCTTCGAGTGGGTCGCCGGGCGGGAGTCCCGCCCTGGCGGTGTGCCGGGGTCGGCGCGCGCCCCGCCGGTCGCCCCGGTCGCCCGCCGGCCCCGTCAGCGCGGAGCGCGACCCGTGGGGGCGCGACCCGAGACGACGTACGCGCCAAACCGGGGACCGACGGCACGTCAGCCACGCGACGGGCGTCCCCGGCCCGCCACGCGGCCGGCCCGCCACGCGTTCGCGTGCTCCAGCCCCCACGCGTCCTGGTGCCTGGCGCGCACCCGCATCGTGCCGCCTCGGCGGCCCCGGCGGCCAGGACGCCTCTTCAGGCCACCGGCGCCGAAACCCGGCGCCCCCCTCGTGGTGCCCGCCCATCGGCCCGCCGCGCGGGATGCCGCCGTGACACTGGCCCTGTCGCGGCTGAACGCCCTGTCGGCCCGCCAACTCGTCGCCCTGCTAAGGGCCGTTCGGGACGCTCCGTGGGGTCCCCGCTGCGGCGCGAGGCGCTCCCGGTGGCCTGCGAACCCGACCGGCTGACCGGCGGCACGCCACGCTCCCGCATGTGCGGCACCCCGGCCGCCCGCCACGCCCGCGCCAAGACCGGTTCGCTGACCGGGGGGTCGGCCCTGTCCGGTTACGTCACCGACGCGGGCGGCCACGAACTGGCCCACGGCATCCCGCTCAACCACCACCTGGTCCCGTCCGTGAAGGACATCGAGGACGCCCTCGCGGTCCCCCTGGCCACCACCGACACCGGCCGCGTCACCGGCGCCCGCCCGACGCGGCGCCACCCACCGGCCGCGCCGGCCAACCCCCGGTCCGCGCCGACGACACCGCCGCCTCCCTCGGGTGCTCCTGGCGCGAACCCGTGCGCTGCTGACGGCCTCCATGCCCCGCCCCGCCGAGCGCGGCGCGCGCACGCGCCTCGCGGCGCCCCCGGCACTCGCGCCACCCCGCCCCGCGCGCCGTACGCCGTGCCCCCACGCACGCCCTCGTACTCCACGCCCCGGGAATCCAGTTCCCGAATGTCAAATGAACTCAGGTTTGAGGAGGAGTTAACTCCGAGCTCGTTTGGCAAAGGCGGGCTTTTTGTTCGAACGAGTGGGCAACCCTTCCCGTTTTTCGCTCGTCAAACCCGCTGACGAACTCGACTGCGCTGACCCGAGGGGGAACGGCATTGCACGGATTGGTGGTTCCGCGTATCCACGTGCCGCTGCCTCCGGATGATCTGTGACCGGAGTCACCGAAACGTGGCCACCTCGGTCGGACAGTAATGAGTAATGGCGCGCAATTCTCGTGCCAGGTCAGAATTCCTTTCACATTCCGAAAGAAAACATGCCTTCTCTCACCATGCCCAAAGCGGACGGAATTCCGCGACAGGACGAGGCGAAGTCCGAGTCTTTCCGGGGCATTCGTGCACGAGCCGCCGGTCTCGCGGCGCTGCTCACCCTGATCTCCCTGTGCGGTGGCGATCTCATCGCCCGCAGCTTTCCTCTGGGGTGGCGCACGCGCAGCGTCAACGACCTGGGCAACCAGTTCGTCCCCTACCACGCCCACCTCTGGGACGTGCTGCACGGCGAGGCCGACGGCGGGCTGTACGTCAACTGGCAGTCCGGCTACGGCTCCAGTTTCCTGCCCGACCTGGGTACGTACCTCTCCAGCCCGTTCGCCCTGCTCGTCGGCGTGTTCCCACGGGACGAGATCGATCTGGCCGTCTACGTCATCACCCTGCTCAAGATCGCCACGGCCGGCGCCGTCATGGCCTGGCTGCTGCGCACCGTACGCACCGGGCCTTGGTGGGCCGCCGGGGCGCTGGGCGCCTCGTACGCGCTGTGCGGCTGGACCCTGGCCAACGCGGTGTACAACCCGATGTGGCTCGACGGTCTGATCGCCCTGCCGCTGCTGTGCCTGGTCGGTGAGTGGACGCTGGCCCGCCGGCGCATGACCGTCGGCGCCCTGCTGGTCGCCCTGGTGTGGATCGCCAACTTCTACACCGCCTATATGGCCACCATCGGGGCAGCGCTGATCCTCGTCACCCGGCTGCTCATCGACCGCGCCCCGCTGCCCGTCGAGCCCACCGCCCCGCGAACCCCGGCCCCCGCCGCCGCGTCAGCGGACGACCCACCCCCCGCCGGGACCGCCGCGCGGCCCCCCACCCTGCCCCGGCTGCTCGGCGAACTCTGGCGCCCGCTGGTGACCGTCCTGCTCGGGATGGGCCTGGCCGCGCCGCTGGTCAGCGTCATCTACGCCGGCACCGGAGAGGCGTACCCGGGACGCGAGACGCAGTTCGTGGCCGAGCCGTGGACGGACGTGTTCGCCCGCCTGCTGCCCGCCGGCTACGGCTTCAACTCGCCCGCGATCTACGTCGACACCGTCGCGCTCCTGCTGGCCTTCACCCTCCCCTTCCACACCGCCGTGCCCCGCCGCGTGCGCCTGGGGTGGACCGCGCTGACCGTCGGCGTCCTGCTCTCCTTCCAGTGGAAGCCCACCCACCTGGCCTGGCACGCCTTCACCACCCCCAACGGCAGCCAGTTCCGGCAGACGTTCGTCCTGTGCGCGCTGCTCGTCATCGCGGCCTGGCTCACCCTCGCCCACGGCAGGCCCGCCTGGCGCGCCCTGCTGGGCGGCGGCGCGGTGCTGGCGGCCGTGATGCTCGCCGCGCGAAACAGCGCCCTGCTGTTCGACTGGTCCCTGCCCATCGCGCTGTTCGGCGCCGTCGCCGTCGGACTCGCCTGGCTGCTGTGGCGCGCGGCCGAGACCCACCGCAAGCCGCTGCTCGCCACCCTGGCCGTCGTGCTGCTGCTCGGCACCCAGGTCGGCCAGTCCACGGCCACCATGGCCGTCAGCGACCGCAAGCGCCTGGCCCACATGGACGACTACTCCACCTGGGGCGCGCGCCAGCGCGAGCAGCACGCCGCCATCGAGGCGGCCGACGACTGGCCCACGTACCGCACCGAACCGGGCCGCAACCAGACCACGGGCAACGACCCGCTGCTGCTGGGCGGCCAGGGCGTGGCGTACTACAGCAGCCTGACCGCCGACGTCCTCAGCCGCACCATGACGGCGCTGGGCGGCGGCTGGACCTCCGGCGGCCGGTCGGTGCAGAGCCTGGACAACCCGGTGACCGACGTCATCTTCTCCGTCGGCGCCCGGCTGCGCTCGCCGCTCGACCCGCACCAGCGGTGGAACCCGCGCCACCCCGGCCCGGTGCGCACGGTGCGCCAACAGGTGCCCCCGCTGGTGACCGTGCGCCCGCCCGCCGCGCGGCCCACGTACGGCACCTCGGCGTACCGCAACCAGGAACTGCTCCTGGGAGCCCGCGTCTACACCGTGCCGCGCCTCACGCTGCGCCTGACCGACCAGCCGCAGCTCCCGCGCACCCGCGAGGGCGGCTACCGGCTCCCCGCGCGTCACCGCGCGGCCGACCCGACGGCCCAGCTGCGCACCACCTGTCGGGCCGGCAGCTCGGTGTACCTGTGGGCGCCGCGCTACTGGGGCACGGCCGAGCTGCGGGACGGAGGCGCTCCGAAGGCCGACTTCCGGGGCGACTACCCGCCCAAGCGCAACGCGGCCATGCAGGCCCTCGGCCGCACCCCGGCCAGCGGCCAGGTGCGCGTCACACTGACCGCCGCGCGCGGCGGCTCGGTACCCCCGGGCGCGATCGGCTGCCTGGACACGGGCAGGCTGCGGGCCGCCGCCGACCGGCTGGCCGCGCGCGGGGCCACCGACGTCAGCGTCGAGGGCGCCAGCGTCCGAGCCAGCCTGCCGGCCGGCAGCCGTGGTACCGCCGTTCTCGCCATGCCGGACATCAAGGGGTGGCAGTGCGCGGCCGGCGACGGCTCCCCGCGCCCCGCCGACTCCTACCTGGGCCTGGTGTCCGTGCCGCTGGACGGCGAGGCCACCACCGTGAGCTGCACCTTCGAACCGCCCGGCCTGCGAGCCGGCGCGGCCGTGGGGGGCGCCGCCCTGCTCGTCCTCGTCTCGCTCGCCGCCTGGCGCGCCTGGCGGTCCCGACACCCCGGCCGCCCGCGCACCGGCCCCACGCCCAAGGCGGCCAGCCATGACTGACCGACCCACGCACCCCATCCCACGATCGGTTCACACCCCGAGCCGATCCACCCACCGTGAACCCGTACGGGGAGAAGCATGCTGATCTCGATAGTCGTCCCGTGCTACAACGAGGAAGCCGTCATCGAACGCTTCCACGAGCACCTGGCCCTCGAACTGCTCACCATTCGGCACGAGTTCGAGTTCGTCTACGTCAACGACGGCAGCAAGGACACCACGCTGTCGCTGCTGAAGCGACTGGCCGAAACGGACGCGCGCGTACGGTACGTCTCCTTCAGCCGGAACTTCGGCAAGGAGGCCGCGATGTTCGCCGGCCTGCGTTACGCCACCGGCGACGCCGTCATCATCATGGACGCGGACCTCCAGCACCCGCCGGAGCTGGTGGGGCGCATGGTCCAACTCCGCGAGGACGGCCACGACCAGGTCATCGCCAAGCGCACCCGGGACGGCGACCGCGTCACCCGCACCTGGCTGGCCCGTGGCTACTACCGGCTGGTCAACCGCCTGGTCGACGTGGAGCTCGTCGACGGCGTCGGCGATTTCCGGCTGCTTTCCCGACGCGCGGTGGACGCCGTACTCCAGCTCACCGAGTACAACCGCTTTTCCAAGGGACTGTTCGCCTGGGTGGGATTCCCGAGCGTCACCTTCGAATACCGTAACGCGGTCCGGGAGGAGGGTCGCAGCAAATGGACGTTCAGCCAGTTGCTCAACTACGGTGCCGATGGTGTCATCTCCTTCAACAACAAGCCGCTGCGGGCGGCGGTGTATCTGGGCCTGACGCTGCTGTCCATTGCCGTGCTCTACGCCGCGTGGATCGTCGGCACCGTGCTGATCGACGGCGTGGACACCCCCGGATATGTCACGCTGCTCGTGGTCATTACCGCGCTGGCGGGTGTTCAGATGGTCATGGTGGGGGTCATCGGCGAATACATCGGGCGGATCTACTACGAGGTCAAGCGCCGCCCGCACTACCTCGTGGAGAGCACGAACGTCACCCAGGCGGCCGACCTCAAGGACCTGGTGCGGTGATCGCCGGACAGTTCCTGCGGTTCGGCCTGGTGGGCGTCGTCAACACCGGCACCTACTACCTCAGCTACCTCGCCCTGCTGCACTGGTTGCCCTACCTCGCGGCCCACGTCGTGGCCTTCGCGCTGAGCACCGTCGGCTCGTACTTCCTGAACGTCTACGTCACCTACCGCACCCGCCCAGCCTGGCGTACCTTCCTGCTCTTCCCCCTGACCACCGTCGCCAACTTCGTGATCACCACCGGCGGTGTCTACGTCCTGGTCGACCTCGCCGGGCTGAACAGCAAGGCCGCCCCCCTGATCGCCGCGGCGGCGGCCGTCCCGATCACCTTCGTCGTCTCCCGCACCATCATGCTCGGCCCCACCCTCGGCACCCCCACGTCTCCCGAACCCGCCCCGGGCAAGGAGGAACCCCCCACCCTCCTACGCCACTGACCCCGCCAACCACCCCCGAACCGACCGACGGTCAGCCGGCCACGGGACGACAACGAGACGCGTCGACCCCGCACCGCCACCCGCCGGCGGGCGCCGGCGACGGGGGCCGGCTCGGCCGGTCGCGCGCGTCCGGGGCGGGGGCGCGCCGTGGCCCGTCCGCCGGGGTGGGTGTCAGGTCGGGGTTCAGGCCGGCGGGGTGCCCGGCAGCGGGCCCGGCTGGCGCGGGCCCAGCCCGTCGAGAACGACGCGCAGATTGCGCTCCCACTGCTGGTCGCCCGCTCGCATGCCCAGGGTCCGCTCACCCGTCGCCGCCGCCGCGAGCAGGAACGGCACGTCCTGCCAGGCGACGTCCGTGCGCAGGGCGCCGGCCGCCTGGGCGCGTTCCACCAGACGACGGACCTGGTCCCGCAGGTCCGCCAGGCGCTGGGCGAGCGGGTCGCCACACGCCCCGCCGAGCGCCTCGCTGACGCCGCAACTCTCCGCGCGCAGACGCACGTAGGTCACGGCGAACACGCGGAACCCGTTCCCGGCGTCCGGGTCCTCCAGCGCCCGATCGGCCAGGTCCGAGATCTCGTCGAGGATCTCGTCGAGCACCAGCCGCAGGAGCGCCTCAAGGGAGGGGATGCGCCGGTAGAAGGTGCCGACCCCCACCCCGGCCCGCCGGGCGATCTCGTGCGCGGAGACGCCGACTCCCGTCTCGGCGACCGCGATCCGGGCGGCCTCCACCAGACGTTCGACGTTACGCCGCGCGTCGGCGCGGGGGCGCCGACCGGAGTCGTCGACGAGCAAGCGGTCCACGGTGTCGCGCGGTTGGGTCATCTGCCGCCCCCTTCAATAACTGGACCATACCTGTCCGGTTGGCTAAGGTCGTAACCGGACAAGAGCTGTCCGGTTGAGATGGGGGGCTGTGGTGGAAGCGAAGAGGATTCGTGTCGGCGTCATCGGGGCGAGCCCCGATCGTGGTTGGGCCGCGCGCGCCCACGTCCCCGCCCTGCTGGCCCTGCCCGCGTACGACATCACCGCCGTCGGCACGAGCCGCCCCGAGAGCGCGCGGGCCGCGGCACGGGAGTTCGGCGCCGCCCACGCCTTCACCGACGCCCGTCGCCTGGCGGAACACCCCGACGTGGACCTGGTCGTCGTCACCGTGAAGGTGCCCGCGCACGCCGAACTGGTCGGGGCGGCCCTGGCGGCCGGCAAGCACGTGTACTGCGAGTGGCCGCTGGCCCGCACCACCCGGGAGGCCGAGGCCCTCGCCCGGTCGGCCCGCGACGCGGGCGCGCACCACGTGATCGGGCTACAGGCGCGGTATGCACCGGCGATCGCCTACGCCCGCGATCTGCTCGCCGACGGCCGGATAGGACGGGTGACCTCGGCGACCGTCTACGCCGCCCGGGGCAAGGGCGCGGGGGAGCGGATTCCCGCCTGGGCGGCGTACACCCTCGATCGCGACAACGGTGCCGGGACGCTTGAGGTCGCCGGTGGGCACACGCTCGACGCGGTGCGGTACGTACTCGGTGACATCGCCGACCTGTCGGCCACCCTCTCCATCCAGAGCCCGGTCCACACCATCACGGAGACCGGCGAGACGGTGGCGGTGACAAGCCCCGACCACCTCCTTCTCCACGCGACCCTGACCAGCGGTGCCGTGGTCTCCGCCCACATCCACGACGCCAAGGCCACCGACGCCCGCACCCGGCTGGAGATCTCCGGGACCCGAGGAGACCTGGCCATCACCTCCGCCGGGCCCGCCGGCCCGGCCGGCCTCCAGATCGGCGAACTGCGCCTGCATGGTCCGGACGCCGCGGGCGGCGCCTACCAGGAGCTGCCCGTGCCCGACCGGTACCGCTGGGCCCAGGGAGTCGACCCGGCGGCGGAGGGCTTCAACGTCGCCCAGATGTACGCCCGGTTGGCCCGCGACCTCCACACCGGCTCGCGCGACCTCCCCGACTTCGACACCGGCCTGGCGCTGCACCGCCTGCTCGACACGATCAGGCTCTCCGCCGCCACCGGCACCCGACAGACCCCCGGCTGACCGACCCGAGGTCGGCGTGGGCGACCTCCAGACGGCGTGGGTCGGCGGTTCGCGCGGCCGACCGAGGGCCCACGCCCGGGCCGCGCCGCATCGCGGGTAGGCGGCTGGCTGGACGACCAGATGGACCGGCTCCGCGCCGGAGACCGCTCCAGCGTCACCGTGCTCGACGACGACGGCGAGGCCGTCTGATGACCCACAGTGCGGCAGCCGGTGCGGGGACGTGTTCGTCGGGTTCAGCAGGGCGCCGAGGTGTTCGAGCACGTAGGCGCGTACGTCATCGCGGACCGCGTGCGACGCAAGAGCTCAGAGTCACACGACGTACTCACGGAGGTACTGCTCGATGACGTCGGCGCCGCGTGTGACTCCACCACTTCGCAGGATGGCTTCGCGCATTGCCGCAAGGTTGACGCGTACGGCCGAGTCTGAGGTAACCCTGCTGATCGCCGCCCGCAGTGCTTCGGCGTTCACCGCCTCGGCGTCCAAACGTTCGCCGAGTCCGAGCTCCCCCAGGCGCCGGGCACTGGCCGCCTGCTCGGGTGTTCGGGGGACGGCGACGAGGCCGACCCCGTAATACAGGGCCTCCATGACGGAGTTCATTCCGGCGTGCGATACGAAGGCGGAGGCGTGGCGGAGTACCGCCAGTTGCGGAAACCCCGATCGGACGTCCATCCGGCTGGGGACGGCGCCAAGTACGGCGGCATCCGTATCGCCCACGGTCATCGCCACCTGCCACGGCCCCTCGGCGACGGCGTCGACGCAGGCGCGGTAGAACTCCGGGTGACCACCGAAGACGGCGCCCAGCGAGGCATACAGCAGGGGCACGTCGGGGTCGGGCGGTGACCACTGCTCGGTCTGCTCGCGCCTGCCCATCGAGGGGGCGACGAAGTGAAAACGTCCGTCGAAGCTGTCAGCGGCCGGCTGGAACTCTCGGGGGACGAACACGAGGTTGAGCCCGTCCGCCATCGTCATGGTGTCGGCGACACCGAGCGGGACGCCGTACCCGGTGGAGAAGGCCTCACAGTCAGCGGTGAGCGAGGCCGTCGCCGGACTGTCGGCGTCGAGCCCTGCGGTCAACTGCCGGTCCAGTGAGTACGCCTCGTTCGAGGCGAGGTGAGGGAAGCACCGCACGGCGGGGGTCCCCAGCCTCCTGGCGATGATCCGGGCAGGCCAGTTCGTCGTGTCGTAACAGATCGCGTCTACCGGCTCCGAGGCGCAGTGTTTCCGCAGCACCGGGTAGGTCGCACTCCTTGCCGCGAAGTAGTGGCGCAACCAGCTGGCTACGGCCTCTGGGCCGATCTTTGCCGGTGGTGTGAACGACTCCAGTGGTAGGCCCGGGTGAACCTGGTCGAGCCCGCGCGGAGATGCCGTACGCGCCGGACGACGCGCACACAGGGCTCCGCGTCGACCCGCAACTCGAAGAGGCCCTGAACCACGGGCCCGGTCCGCTTCGCCTCGTCGAGGTTCAGAAGGGCGAAAGCCCTGCGGCCTTCAGCGCGCCCCGCGCCTTCTCCAGACGGCTTTTCTGATGTGGATCCGGAGCCGTCGGCACATCAAGTTTACTCCCGCCGCCGTCGCCCATGCTGGGGCCGCGGAACAAATTGGCGGGCCAGTCGGCTATGTTGACGATTTTCTCGTCCACCCAGGTGTCGAAGCTCATCCGGCTTCGCCACAGTGCTTGATCGGAGACGAATTCGTTGGGCAGAACGGGGTCGACGCTCCCCAAGCTCTTTGACACGGCGTTGAGACGATCCACGACCACATTGCGCGGCTTGAACTGGAGCCCGGTCGTCAGGGCGCCGGCGATCGCGCTGTGCGGGACGTGGTGGTTGTACACGCCCTGCTTCGAGCCGTCGTTGTAACTGTCGTGCCGGGCCTTCACCCGCGGGCTGATGCCCTCGCGCGAGTGCGTGACCGATTTGATGACCTCCTGCTGGAACGCGAGATCATTGGCCCGATCACGGTCGGCCTCGTCCGCCGTGTAGATCCGTGTCACCCGCTGGACGGCCACATCCGTGCCCGGCCCCGCGGGGGCGCCCGCACGCTGCACCGGCTCCCTCAGTTCCGGCGTCGTGGCCATGACGCGCGTGGCGTTGGCCTCCGCCTCCCGCTCGAACCGGTCGGAGGGGTCGGATATCCGCAGCCCGGACCCGTTGTCGATGCCGACGACGGGTCCCTGACGCTGCTGGATGACGTGGGTGAGTTCATGGGCGAGGGTATGCCGGTCTGCGCCGCCGTCACCGATGACCACGTGGTTGCCGCTGGTGTAGGCACGTGCGCCCACTTCAGCGGCGGACGCGCGGGCGGCGGCGTCCGTGTGAAGCCGGACGTCGGAGAAGTCCGCGCCGAGCCGGGCTTCCATCTCGGCGCGTGTGTCGTCGTCGAGGGGGCGGCCGTCGGTGCGTAGGACGTCATGGACGGCGGAGCGCTGTACGGGGCGCTGGGTCTGCCGGTGGTTGCGGTCAGCGCCATGCTGGGGTCGTTCCTGGGCCCGTGGGGCTCCGGCCCGGCGGAGCATCTGGACGACTGTCGCGTTGCCGACAGTGCTCTGCCACGCGAGGGGGCCCGGGAGCGGCGTCCGGCCCGCGGCCTGGGGTTGGCGGGCCGGTGCCCTGTCCTTCCGTGCCCTGGTCGACCTGGCCTGGTCCTCGGCATGCATGCGACCTCTCCCTCCGCGGGCAGATGACTCCCTCCCCTGCATATCTGGGGCGTGGGCGGTCGGGCCAGGCTCCCGAGGGCAGAGTGAGGGGCAACGTGCTGGGGAACATGGGCCGTTGGCGCGGGGGCTATGGCGCGCCGGGCGTGCCTCGGCCTGATGGTCACGGCGCCGCCGTCAGCCCCGCGCTGACCCGGGCTCCCCCGTGTCGATCATGTGACTTCACGGTGAGCGCCGTCACGGCAGAAGAAGCACGAGGAAGCGACGGGGCTCGGTGGCGTTCCTGACCGACGAACAGCGCCGCGACTACGGCACGTTCGCCGCCGTGCCGGACGACGGGCAGTTGGCCGGCCAAGCTCGACGCCGCTGGCTGGGGCCTGGCCACTAAACCCCGCACCGTTGGCGCTCTGCTCAGCCTCCGCAGGGGCCGCCGTGCGTCGCGGTCTCGGAAAATGGCTCCAGGGCATCATCGAGGCGGCACAGGCCGGGCCGAGTCCATCGCTGGCCACCATGAGCCCGCCGCGTACGGCGAAGAGAACAGGGCCTCGCCCTGCGCGGTCTGGAGCAGCAAACGTGGGGCCTGGCGGGATGGCGGACGCGTGTTGTCCCCGCCCTGGGCCACCCCGCCGTGCGGATGATCACCAGTGGGGTCGTCGATCGCACCGTGCGGAACCGGATCGCCGACGAGCACAGCCGCTCCACGATGAAGAACCATCGCCGTCGTGGTCCGCGTCATGGAGCAGGCGGTTCGTGACGGCATCATCAAGGTCAACCCCACCCGGGTGACCGGCTGGCAGAAGCTGTACCAGCAGACCGAGGGCCAGCTCCTCGACCCACGCGCGCTGGCCCTGCCCGGCTGGGAGGCCCTCCCCGCGCTGGCCGACGCGCTCCGGAGCCGCCTCCCGCGACCAGTGCCGTGGCTGGGGAGACGTGGTCATCTTCGCCGCCTGTACGGCCGCACGCGTCGGTGACGTGTCAGGTTGTCGCGTCGGGGACACCGACACCACCCAGTGGATCTGGACCGTGCGACGCCGGACCACACCGGCAGCCGGCGGGCTGGCCGACAGGGAAGCCAAGGGCGAACGGGCCCGCAAGATACCCGTCGTCCAGGAGATCCGCCCCTTATCGCCCAGTGCGTCCTGTCCGCCGGTTCCCATCCCGACGCCCGCCTGTTCGCCGGCCCACGGGGTGGACGCATCTCCACCGCCGTCCTCAGCGACGCGACGCACTGGGACGACGTCACCAGCCTCGGCCACGAGCACCCGCGCCGCCACGACCTCCGACACACCGGACCAACCCGGTTCGCCGACGCCGGAGTTCAACCGCACGCCCTCCCCGGTCTCGCCGGCCATGGATCGCTGACCGCCACCCAGCGCTACCCGCGCCCGGAGGCGCACAAGATCACGGCCGTCGGGGTGGCACTCTCCACACGCTTCAACGTGCTCCGCGCACCGCGCCCACCGTCAAGCCCGCTCACCAGGGCTCGCTGACCCCGGCCAAGGACGCTGGCCCCCGACCGGCCCCCAGGAATGATCGAGGGCCGCTTTCGGAGTCCTCCGAAAGCGGCCCTGACCTGCGACTCCCACGAGCCCTGCGACTCCCACGAGCCCTGCGACTCTTACGAGTCGGGACGACAGGATTTGAACCTGCGACCCCTTGACCCCCAGTCAAGTGCGCTACCAAGCTGCGCCACGTCCCGATGCTTCCCACGCCGGCCTCGCTCGCGCATTGCCGTCGTCTTCGCAGGTCAAGAGCGTACAGCATCGTCGCGCCGATCACGGCCAGGGGCGGGGGCGCGGCCCGGGTGGACAGCGTTCGGCGGCGGGGGCGTGGGAAGCGGCCCGCCATGCGGCACACTGCTCGCGGCGTGGGGCGGCGACTACGCTCGCGGGTCATGACGTCGAAGTACGACCGCCTGACGATCGGCGAACTCGCGGCCCGCAGCGGTCTGGCCACCTCCGCGCTGCGCTACTACGAGGAGCTCGGGCTCATCCACTCCGAGCGCACCGTCGGCGGCCAGCGACGCTTCGCCCGCGCCACGCTCCGCCGAGTCGCCTTCATCCGCGCCGCCCAGCAGGTCGGCCTCTCGCTGGAGGAGGCGGGGGCCGCACTCGCCCGGCTGCCGGAGGAGCGCGCTCCCAACGCCAGTCAGTGGAACTCGGTGGCCAGGGTGTGGAGTCGGCGTATCGACGCGCAGATAGCCGACCTGGAACGGCTCAAGCTGCGCCTGTCGGGGTGTATCGGCTGCGGTTGCCTGTCCCTGCGTAAGTGCGCCCTGTACAACCCGCGCGACACCGTGGCCGGTCTGGGCCCCGGCGCCCGCTACCTACTGGGCGACGCCCCCACGTCACCCGACGACTCGGCGGGTGTCCCGGGCTCCTCCGGGGCACCCGGCACCTCCGGGACAGCCGCCCGCGCGCCGCGCGCCCCCCGACCGGACACGCGACCGCCAAGCCACCCCCGCCCGTAGCCCCACCTCACCCCACCGACACCGTCCCCCACCCGGCCCGTCTCGGCCGAGCCCCCCCCGACCGACCGGCCGCGCCGCGCTCACGTGCTGCCGTCACGCTGAACCGCGCCGTCGGAGCCGTTGCCGCCGGGCCCGCCCGGTGTCATGCCCCAGCCCGCATCGCGGGCGCGCCGTGGGCCTACCCGCCGTCGCCGCACCCCCTCGGCCACGGCCCATGGCCGTCAGCCGGGGTGTGGCCACCCGCGTAGCCGACCCCGCCGCTGGTCACACCGAGCCGCACCCCGCACCCGCCGCCCGCGACTCTCGCCCCCGCCGCCTGCCCCATCCGGGCTCGCCCCCGGTCGCGCCCTGCTCCACCGGCCGTCGTGGCGCCCCGTTCGGGACCACATCAGCCACCCCCGGCTCCGCTCGCTCACCCTCGCGACACCCCACCCTCGGACCTCACCCCCGCCGCCTTCCGCGATACCCACCGAGCCCACCCCCACCCGCCAGGGCCCGCCCGCGCCGGCCCCCGCACGCCGCGCCGGCCCCCGCACCAGGCTCGGCCCCCGCACGGCGGAGCGCCGCTCCCGGTGGGGGAGCGGCGCTCTGTGGTCGGGCTCGACTCGTGGCGTCGGGCGGGGCGTCTCTTCCGCGCGGGCCGCCTGTCGGGTGAGCCACGCCACACGGCCGGTGCGGTGTGTGGCGGGGGCGTCACACATGGCCGGGCTTGTACACGTCCTGCTCGATGAGCAGCTTGTCGATGCGGGCCTTGTCGACCCGGTTGGTCACCTCCTCGACCTCCTGGCGGTCCCGCACGCACTTGGCCAGGGTGAACGCCGAGGTGACCACGAAGACGAGGCCGAGTCCGAGGAAGCCGCGTTCCCACGCGCCGACGGGCAGCTTGGTGATCCCGTAGGCGACGGCGGCGAGCGACAGGGCGAAGGAGAGTGCGGCCTGGACGAAGAACGCGGTGGTCGTGGGCCGCTGGATGGAAGGTGTCGTCATGCACGTAGCGTCGCCGGGCCGTGACCCCCGCACATGAGTAGTCCTACTCAGCCTTCCTCTGAGTGTGGCCACGGAGGGTTGCTCGCCGTGCTCTCAGGCGAAGATCAACGGCCGGGAAGGTGGCAGCGACCACTCGATGAAGTGCGGTATTGTTCTCGTACGCGCTCGGCCGGGGCCCAGCCCCAGACGAGAGAGCATCGGGACGTGGCGCAGCTTGGTAGCGCACTTGACTGGGGGTCAAGGGGTCGCAGGTTCAAATCCTGTCGTCCCGACTGGAGACAGTCGCAGATCAGGGCCGGTTTCGGAATCTTCCGAAACCGGCCCTTGATCGTTCCTGAGGACCAGCCCCCCGACCGATTCAGCGAGCCCTTACAGCCCTGACGATCGGGCTTGGCAGTGGGCGCGGTGCGCGCGGCACGCTGAAGCCCGCGGATCCGCCGCACCGGCGGCCGTGATCGTGTGCACGTCCGGGTGCGGGTAGCGCCGGGCGGCGGTCAGCGATCGGTAGCCGGCGATCCCGCGGAGGACGTGCCGTGGGACTCCGGCCTCGCACGCCAGGTTGCCCGCGAGCTCCTTTTGACGCCGCCGCGACGCGCCAAGGCAGCGCGGCCCCCGTCTCGCACCCGCTACGACGGCCCGTACGGGAACCAACACGACCGTCGGTGTGGAGGCGTCGCGCGGGGGCCATCGCGCCTCGTTCGCCGTGCGTCACGCGGGGGAACCAGGCGCGGAAGCGCGCCGTGACCGATCCCGTCTGACGATGGCCTCGGCGACCTCCTGGATGGCGCCACGCACCAGGTCACCGTAGGGGTTTCGAGGCAGGCCGGGGGCGTGCGCCGTGGCCGCGTCGATGTGCTCGGTGGCTGCTTCGAAGGAGCCGAGTCGACGGTAGTTGTCGGCGAGGTTGAGGTGCAGGGAGGGGTAGAAGCCTGCGATGTGGAGTCCGGCGTGGTGTTCCTGGAGGCGCCGCTCCGTCACGGCGTCGGCGGCGTCCAGGGCCCGGATGTCCCAGGCGAGGGCCTGGGCGGCGTCGTCGTTGAGATCGGCCAGGTGGTGCGCGAGGGAACAGCGGTGCAGCGGGTCGCCGGTGACGCCGATCGTGGACCACAGGTCCAGCAGTCTCCGGCGGGCAAAGGCGGTGTTTCCGGCTCGTCCCTCGGCGACGGCGTGGCCGATGGCTTCCATGGTCGGGTCGGGGCTGGCGGGTGTGGTGGTCACGGAGTGTTTCCTCGTTGTCCTTCTCAGGCGGCGTGGTCGGACGCGACGGGCATGGCCAGGGTGGTGAGGTCGCCACGGTCGGCGGAGCGGATCGTGACGGGCTGGTCGTGCCCTCGTAGGTCGAGCAGTACGTCAGGGCCGATCGCGGTGCTCACGGCCGGATAGAGCGTGGTCAGCTCGAACCGGATCCGCAGGGCCCGGCCCTCGGTGGTGGCCGCGAGTGTGATGTCAGGGTGGTCGTCGTCCGCTGACACGACGTTCACCGTCTGGTCGGCGACGCGCAGCCCGACGTGCGCGCCGGGGTGTTCTTCCAGGGCGCGCAGGAGCAGGTTCTTCGAGACTGTCGCACGCGTGGTGACCGTGCCCAGGGACGCGAGCGTCAGCCGGTGGTCGGGGAACGCCTCGGGCAGCAACCGACAGTGCCGGTCCTCCCGGTCGGCCACGCGGAACCAGATCCCGTTCGGGACGGCTTCCAGCCGCACCAGCGGGCTGCGACGGATCTCGGTGGCCACGGCTCGGAGCTCGTCACCGTCCACCGTGCCGGCCCACGCCTGGCTCGCCGCCTCGGCCGGCACCAGTGTTCTCATGGAGAGCCGGTATCGGTCCGTCGCCGTCAAAGTGACCGCCCCGTGACACGCCTCGACGCGCAGACCGGCGAGTACCGGCATCCCGCGCTCACGCGCGGTCGCGGTCAGGACCTGCTCGACCGCTTCCGCCAGCACCGGCCCCTTCACCGCCCCGATCGCGAGAGCCGGCACGTTACCGAGCGCGGACCTGAGGACAGCGGCCTTCTCCCGCACGGCCGCGGCGTCCGAGACGACCTTCTCGACGTGCTCGTCGAGCAGCCGGGACGCCTCGTCGGCTCCGGAACCCAGCACGGCCTCGACAGCGGCCAGGGGCATGGCGAGCTCGCGCAGCCGCCGCAGCGCGGTCGCCCGAGCCACCTGGGCACCGCTGTAGTAGCGGTAGCCGGAGACCGGGTCGACCTCGGCGGGGGGCAGCAGCCCGGAGTCGGCGTAGAAGCGCAACGCGCTGGCGGTCAGACCACTGCGATGGGCGAAGGCCCCGATCGGCATCAACTCGTCATCTGGCACCACGTCATCATCGAGCTTCGACCAACGTGAAGGTCAACACCGACCAGGACCAGCACCCACGTCACGGCCAGGCACCCGGGCCCTGGGTCCCGGTCCTGGGTACGCCGCCCCGGGCGGCCCGCGAGGGCTCACGCGCCGATGTCGTGATGACGCGAGGACCGCTACGGCGAGCACGGGAGCTTAGCCAACCCGGCGGCGCACCTTTGATCCGCACCGCGAGGCCGGGCGACACGATTGTTTGGTCACCGGAACCCTCCTGCTGAAAAACGCGCCAACCGGTGAAATCGGTACCGCACCACTTCACAGGCCCTCACGGTCAACGGGGGCCGCGTCGCCACGGGCCCGCGGGCGCACGTGGCCGAAGGAGAGGCACAGCGTGAAAGCGCGTACACGAAACCTGTCACTCGCCGTCGGGATCGCGGTGGCGGCCGGGCTCACCGCCGCCACCGGAACTCCCGCCCAGGCCGCCGGCAGTTACGACTACCTGGTCTTCGAGAAGAACTCCGGCGACCAGACCCACTCCAAGCTCACCCTGTACCGCCACGAGCAGAACGGCCGGACGGTCACGCTCGACTCGTGGCGAGCGGGCTCCGGCACCACGACGAACTCCTGCACCCGCAACGCGGGCTGGCTGCCCAACGGGACCTACCAGATCCCGTGGAGGGACGAGGACTACGACGGCAGCAAGATCAAGGGGTACGTGGTGCGGCTGTCCGACAAGAAGTGCGCCAACGGCACCCAGCGCGACGATCTCTTCATCCACAGCGAGATGACGCGCACCGGCGGCCAGGGATCCGCCGAGCCGTGGCGCTGGGACGGCGACTCGGACTACAAGTCGAACGGGTGCGTCAAGCTGCGCCCCGCCGACATCAAGGATCTCTTCCGCTACCCCAAGCCCGTCAAGCTGATCGTCAAGTGATCCCTCCGGTGTGACGTCGGGGGCCGACCTCGGCTCCGTCGGCCGGCTGTGCGGAGCGCGGGCGTTCCCCGCAGCCGGCCGACGCGCGGCGCCACGGCCAGGCGCTGTCGGCCATCGCGGGCCGCGCCGGCGAGGCGTCGCCGGCGAAACCGCGGTGGCTGATCGGCCATCAGCGCCGGCGCGCGGTAGCCGTACGCCGCCACCCGCGCCTCGCGCCGTTCACACCCCGCACCGCCTTCCCACCCGTTCCGCCTCCGCCACCCGGACAGGCGTCGCGTGGTCAGTTCGGCAGCAGGGTGTCGAGCACCCGGAGCTCCGCCCTGGCCTCGGCCTGGCGGGGGCTGCGGTGGGCGGTGAGGGTGGCCAGCGCGGCGCGTACGGCCGTGCGGGCCTCCGCGAGCTTGCCGACGTGGCGCAGCACGGTGCCCAGTTCGAGGGAGACGGGCCCGCTCCAGGCCGGCATGTCGGAGCTCTCGAAGGCGGCGAGGGCGCTGCGTAGCGGCCCCTCGGCACGCTGCCACTGGCCCAGTGCCGCGTGGTCGTTGCCGACGTGTTGCGCGGTGGCCGCCTGGTAGAGCGCGAGCAGGTCGGGGCAGAGCCCGGGGATGCCGGCGCGGCAGATCTCCGCGCCGCGCAGATGGATGTCCAGGGCCTGCTGGGCGTGCCCCTGTTCGCGTAGGACCTCCCCGAGGAAGTTGAGGGTGGTCAGCTCCGCGAGCCTGCCCTCGGGCGTCGCGTTGCGCTGGTGACAGGCCACCGCCTCGCGCAGGCCGGCCACCGCCTCGTCCAGCAGGCCCAGCCGGCGCAGAGCCCCCGCCTGGTAACCCAGCGCCCACCCCGTCTGGAGCTGGTCACCGCTGTCCCGGGCGGTGTCGTACGCGGCCCGGGCGGTGGCCAACGCGGCGTGGTGGTCGTAGACGCACAGGTTGTACGCCCAGGCCAGGTAGTTGAGGTGGGTGGCCTCCTCACGGCCGGAGCCCAGCGCGCGGGCCGCGTTCGCGGCGTGCCGGAAGACCTCCACCCACAGCTCCCAGTGTTGGGTGAGGTCGGAGAACCAGTGCATCGCCTCGGCCGCGTCCACCACCGACCGGTGCCAGCCCGCCTCGGCCGCGTGCCGCAGGGCCGCGAGCCACTGGGCCCGCTCGGCCTCCAGCCAGCGCCGTGCCGCGCCCCGGGTGGCGGGCGTGGTGGCCGGGTCGGGGTCGCCGGTGGTCGGCTCGCCCGGATCGGCGCTCGGGCCGCCGTGCGAGGCGTCGGCGGTCTCGTCAGGTGCGGCGGGCCGCTGGGCGTCGAAGCGGAGTCCGGCCGCCGTCGCGCGCGCCAGCATCCAGCGCGCGGTCCGGTCCCGGGCGGCGCGTTCCGTGGCGGGGCCGTCCTCGGTGGCCACCAGCTCGGTGGCGAACAGCCGTAGCAGGTCGTGGAACCGGTAGCGCTCGGCCACGGCGTCGGCCTGGAGCAGTCCGCGGTCGGCCAGCTCGTCCAACCCCAGCTCCGCCTCGGGCACGGACACGCCGGCCAGCAGCGCGGCGGTCTCGGGGCTCACATCCGGTCCCGAGGCCAGCGCGGAGCGGCGCAACAGGGTCTGGGAGGCCGGGGAGAGCTGCTCGTAGGACAGCCCGAAGGCGGCTCGTACGCGCAGGTCGCCGGCGTTCAGCAGATCCAGCCTGCGCTCCTCGCTGGCCAGTTGGGCCGCGAGCTTGGCCAGCCGCTCCCGTGGGCGGCCCGCCAGCCGCTGGCCGACGATGCGGATGGCCAGCGGAAGGTGTCCGCACAGGTCCGTCAGATCGCGTGCCGCCTGCGCCTCCTGGCCCACCCGCGTGGGGCCGACGACACGGGTCAGCAGCTCCACGGACTCCTCGCGGCGCAGCAGGGGCAGGGCGATCCGGTGCACTCCCTCCAACCCGGTCAGGCCGTTCCGGCTGGTGATCACCGTCAGCGAGCCACCGAGGGCCGGCAGCAGGGGGCGTACCTGGGCCTCGTGGGCGGCGTTGTCGAGCACCAGGAGCAGCCGCCGGGGGGCGAGCAGCGAGCGCAGCAACCCCGAGCGCCCCGCCAGGTCGTGCGGGATGGCGTGCTCGGCCACCTCCAGCGCCCGCAACAGGGTGGCCAGCGCATCCCGTGGGTCGGTCGGTTCCTCGTCCATGCCCCGCAGGTTGACGAAGAGTTGCCCGTCGGTGAAGCGGGGCGCCAGGGTGTGGGCGACGCGGACACCGAACGCCGTCTTGCCGAGCCCCGGTTGACCCGTGACGACGAGGACGGGCGGGTGGTCCGCGTCCGCGCGCTCGACCAGCGCGCGCACCTCGTCCAGGGCCTGCTCGCGCGCGGTGAAGTCCCGGGTGTCCCGGGGCAGTGACAACGCCAGGGCGGCGTGTGGCGGGCTCGCGGGACGGTCCGCGCCGCTCGTCGCGCCCGCGCCCTCCGTCGCGCTCAGTTCGTCCGCCGTGCTCGGGCCGCCCGACGGGCTCGGGCCGGGCGCCGGACCTACGTCGTCTGCCGTGTTCGCGCCGGCGGGGTCGACCGGGGTGCGCAGGCGCCCGGGAGCCGCGGCGGCCTCCAGGGCGCGAGCCTCGCCGGCATCGAGGGCCAGCCCGCTGGCCAGGGCTTCGACGGTGCGGCGCTGGGGCCCCCGGGTACGGCCCCGCTCCAGGTCGGCCAGGGCCCGTACGCTCACGTCCGCCGCGTGGGCGAGCTGCTCCTGGCTGAGCCCCGCGCGCCGGCGCAGCTCGCGTAGGAGTGGCCCGAACGCGCGCGACGGGGGTGTGGTGCTGCTCACGGGGCCGACCTTCCTCTGTGGTGCCACGATCGGCACTTCCGGCAGAAGTATCCCTGAACCGCACTTTTGCCGGTGATTCCGCCTGGTGTCGGGCGCCCCGCCTTGCTGGGATGGGCACCGGGAGATCGTCGGCCCACAGGCCCAACGGACCCGTACGCCAGTACGTCCGCACGCCGAACACACCGTCACATCGGCACGCCGCACACACCGGCACGTCCGCACACCGGTGCATCCGTGCGTCGCCAGGCCCACGGGCCCGCGCGCGCGGGTCCGCACCCGTCCGGGCCCGGTACGGGTGGCTGACGCGTACGGCCGGGCGCCGACGCACTCCCGTCACAGCTCCGACGGCCGACAGGTCCGCTCGGTCCGGCACGTTCACGCGGTCCACAGGGGCCGGAGAAAGGCAGGAACGCCATGGGTGGGGGGTCGCGCTATGCGCTTCTCTAGGCGTGGAACAGGCCACGCGCGGGACACCGAGAGGCGGCGGGGGCGTTTCCTTCCCGCGGTGTTGGCGGTCGTCTGCTCGGTGGCGGTGGCCCTGGGCGCACACACCCTGGGCTCGCGTGTGGGCGAGAGTGAGGGCCCGGTGCGGCTGGAGAACGCCGGCCCGGCGGGTCAGGGCACGCGGGAGGGGGAGTTCGTGTTGTACGAACCCGTCTGGACCACCGCGCACATCTTCCAGAAGGGCCTCAACGACCCGCCCTACGACACGGGACTGGTGGTCTCGTACGTCACGCCGCTCGGCCGCAACCCCGGCAAGCAGGGTGACTGGGTCGGCATCTACGAGAAGGGCCAGCTCGACAAGGCTCACCGCAAGGACTGGGACTGGGTGTGCCCCAACGAGCACGAGCGTTGCAAGTCGTTCGGCTCCGCCATCGTGCCCGCCGGAAACGACGGCCTGGAGTCGGGCAAGACGTACACCGTGGCGTACTGGACCGACGACGCCAGCGAGTCCAGCGGCAGGCCCGCCGTGACCATCGACTACGTCGTGCCCTGGTAGCACGCGCCACCGTCGGCCGCACGGCCCGACGGTTCACCGCATCCGACTCTCCTCAAGGGGGCTTTTCACATGCGTCCGAGCACGCGCGGAGACGGTAGGCGACGTCGCTTCCTGCCCGCCGCCATCACCGTCCTCTGCTCCGCCCTGGCCGTCGCGGGGACCCAGTTCCTGCTGCCGGACCGGGCCAGCGGCACCAGCTTCCAGCAGTCCCAGCGGGTCGGCCTCGCCGCGGACTCGCACGGCTCCACCCACTTCGACATCCTGGACGCGACCTGGACCACCGCCCACATCAACCAGAAGGGCATCCACCTCAACCCCAAGGACACCGGCCTGGTGGTGACCTACCTGGCTCCGGTCGGCCGCAACCCGGGCGAGCGGGGTGACTGGGTCGGCATCTACGAGAAGGGGCGGATCGACAAGGCCCACCGCAAGGACTGGGACTGGGTGTGTCCCAACGAGCACGCGCGCTGCATGGACTACGGCGCGGCCGTGATCCCGGCCGGCGACGACGGTCTGTTGTCGGCCGCGACCTACACCGTGGCGTACTGGGCCGGTGGCACCAGCGAGTCCAACGGAACCCCCGCCGCGACCATCGACTACGTGGTGCCGTGGTGAACCGATCCCCCGTCGGCGCGCACGGCCGACGCCTCCGCGAGACCACCCTGTCCGGTTGCCTCGCCTTCCTCCTCGCCCTCGTCTCCACCCTCACGGTCCTCGGCACCCCGGCCGCGGCCCAGCCGGCGGAGCAGAACCGCGACGTGGCCACCAACTACCTGCACATCGTCCAGCAGATCGTGGAAGCGGCCAGGAACGCGGAGCGGCCGGTCGCCGGGCCGTCCACCGGACACCGCCGGGGACACCGGGCCACCACCGGAGCCGGCCCGGCCCGCGCCAACCCCACCGACCTGGCCCGCCCGATCGGTGGCCACCCGCGTGAGGGCTTCGCCCTCATCCCCCTCGACTCCCTGAACTGGCGCACCGACATGCCCTCCATCAGCCTGGTGATCCGCCTGGACACCATGTACGTGATGGGCTTCTACCAGCGGACCCTCAGCCGCACCTTCTTCCGCTTCAACGAGGCGAGCCTGGGCCAGGCGCCGCCCGAGCTCTTCCCGGGCGAGGGCCCGCTGAACACCGTGACCCTGCCCTTCACCAGCCGCTACGGCGAGGGCGGCATGGGTGGGCCGGACGTGTGGACCCGGACCGTCACGGGCGACAACCTGCGGGACGCGGTCCGCGACCTGGGTCGGGTCACCGTCCAGAACATGAACGAGGCATGGGTGGGGCCCTCCCTCGCCCGCCTGGTCATGACCCTGGTGGAGGGCGCGCGGTTCAACAACGTCCGGGACGCCGTGCACACCGCGCTGAGCGGTGAGCAAAGCTGGCCGGCGGCCGAGTACCAGCCGTACATCACCAACTGGGCCACCCTCTCCCAGGCCGCCCGCAACGGCGACTACACCACCACGCTGAGCGCCGGAGCCCTCATCCTGTTCATCACCTGGGTACGCGCCAACGTCAACATCCTCCAGATGCCCCAGGGCAGCAAGCCCCCTCGGCTGTGCTCGGGCACCGGGGCCGACACGACACCCTGCGCGTCGGCCCTGACCTCCGAGGACCGGCTCGAACCCGTCGACGGCCTGCCGGACTGGAGCGAGGCCGGCTACCGGGGCGGCGAGGCCCTGCCCGACCACCAGCAGTACAGCGTCGAGCCCGCCTGCCGGATCACGCCGACCAAGCTGGCCGACACCTACGGCGTCAAGGCGGACGACGGCAAGGACGACTCGGCGGGTCTGCAACGCGCCATCGACGACATCCGCACCCGATGCGCCGGCGACGCCAACTTCGACCAGCTCTCGCTGATCACGCTGCCCAGCGGCCAGGTCGACATCTCGCGCCAGATCTCCGTGGACGCCGACTACCTGGTCATCCGAGGCCAGGGCAGCGACCCGGGCGACGAGCGGCGCACCCGCGTCGTCTTCCGCCCGGACGCCGACACGCGGTACGACACCCTCAGCAAGGACGGCAGCCGCTGGGACCCGGACTCGATGACGTACGAGGCCGGCGCCGACACCGCCAAGGGGGGTTGGATCTGGCCGGGTCGCGGGCTGTTCCGGGTGCAGACCCGGGAGGTCGCCACCCGCTACGCCGACGAGTGGGCCGCCGCCCCGGCCAACCGCAAGGACCTCTACGAGGGCTCGGTCAACCAGCACTGGGCCTCGGGCGTCAAGCTGCGCGCGGCGGCCGACGCGCCCGGCTACGCGGCCCGGGAGGGCGGTCGGGTCATCCACCTCGACGCCAAGGCGAACATGTCCCGCTTCCGGCCCGGCGGACACCTGTGGGTGGGCGCCGCCAACAGCCGTAAGTTCTACGAGCTACAGGGAGCCACGGACGAGACGCGCTTCGACGACCTGCACATGCGTCAGCAGGTCTTCCGGATCGCCGCCGTGGACGCCGACGGTCGCACCGTGACCATCGACAAGCCACTGGAGTTCGACGTGCCCGTCGACTCCTCCTCGGACGGCTCCACACCGATCGGCACCACCGCGTACGCCAGCAAGGTGACCCCGCTGAAGATGGTGGTGGGTGTCGGGTTCGAGAACTTCGCCTTCACCCAGGACATGCCGAAGCTGGACGCGAAGCAGGCGAAGAACAACTACGGCAACCTGGCACCCGAGTCCGCGATGCACGGCCTGGTCTTCAAGTGGGCCGCCGACTCCTGGGCCCGTGGCGTACGCGCCGAGATGACCGGCTCCCACCCGATCGTCACCGAGGTCGCCAAGAACCTCCAGTTCGAGAGCAACCACCTGGAGGGCGCCTGGAACAAGGGCAAGGGCGGCAACGGCTACCTCCGAGGCAGCCGTGTCTGGGACTCCCTGTACGCCTACAACACCACCCGCGACCTGCGGCACTTCACCCTCCAGTGGTCCGCGTCGGGCAACGTCGTCTACGCCAACGACTTCGACTCCGACCTGAACCTGCACGGTGGTTGGGAGCGCCGCAACCTGTTCGAGAACAACACCGTACGCGTGCCGTACGAGCACTACTCGGGCAACTGCACCGCCCGCTGTGGCGGCGAGGGCGGCGACGTGGAGGCCGGCACCTGGTACCCGATCTGGTGGGCGGCCGGTGAGAAGGCCGTGAAGTGGGCCGGGTCCTCCGGACCGCAGAACGTCTTCCACAACAACGTCCTCACCAAGCAGCTCACCAAGGGCGGCCCCTACGTGGAGTTCCGGCCGTACAGCAGGTCGGGAGCGGACAAGCAGCCGATCCACCAGTTCGGTTCGGCCGCCGACGACCCCGCCCGCTTCCAGCACCTGACCAAGGACGGTGCGCCGATCCCGGACTGGAACGGACACGAGAGCGCGGACTACGGCGGCGGCGGGGGCGTACACAGCTCCCGCACCGCCCCGGGCGCCTCGCTCTTCCTCCAGTCCCCCCGCTAGCGACACCCCCACAGACCCCGACGCCCAGGCGTCGGGGTCTGTGACGTCCCCCCGCGCACGGCCCCCCGTCACCTCCGCTCGTCGTACCGGGCACCGTCCCCGGTCAGGCACCCTTCTCCCACCCCCAGCGATGAGGTCCCGGGGGCCGGGGGGGGGAGGGGCCGTTCCCGCCGTCCGGGTGGGCGAGGCAGGATGAGGCGGTGATCACGCAGATATCGCGGGACAACCTGCCGCTGCTGGAGAGCGCGGTCCGCCGCTTCCGGGGAGCCGGGGACGTCGAGGACGCGCGGGCGTTCGCTGGCGCGCCTGCCGCGCTCGCCTTTGTGGCGAGTGAGGGGGCGGCGGTCCTCGGGTGGTGCTGGGGTCACCACCTCGCGCGCCCGGACTCGGCTCCGATGCTCTACCTCCACCACCTGGAGGTGGCCGAAGCCCATCGCCGGCGAGGCGTGGGGCGGGAGCTTGTCCGTGCCTTCATGGCGGCCGGCGCCAAGGGCGGGGCCACCAAGATGTTCCTGACCACCGGGGTGGCGAACGCAGCGGCCCGCGCGCTCTACGAGTCCCTCGGCGGCGGGCTCGCTGAGCAGGGACGCACGGAGAACTACTGGTTTCTCCTCGATCCCTGGCAGGGCCGCGCGTAGCCGTCTGCCACCGCCGGCCCCCCGCCGAGGGGCGTGTGTGGGCGTAGTGGTGACCAGGATGCGTGCCGCACGGCTGAGTGCCGGCAGGCGCGGAGCGGGGCGATACGGGCCGGCCCCGGGCCGAGGGCTCGGCGCGCCGCGCACGCGCGCCTTGGCGGCGGCCGGGGCGCGGTGCGTGGTGGTATGCCGGAGGGGGCTCCGCCGCGCCAGCGGCGCACCCACGGGAGTGGCGGGTCGTGACGAGCGGGGCGCACGACCGGTCGACGTGGACGGTCACGTTCCGATGAAACTGACGGTCTCCGTCACGTCGGCCCGCCCGGTGCGCAGCCGTGGCACACCCTCCTGCTCGAATCCCACCGCCATGCCGCAGAACAGCACGAGCCCGTCACCGGCTCCGACGATCTGGCTGACGGTCTCGCGGTACACCGTCCACATCACCTGGGGGCAGCTGTGCAACCCTTCCGCCCTCAGGAGCAGCATGACCGTCTGCAGGTGCATCCCCGCGTCCGCCCACTGACCGGGCCCCATCGTCTGGTCGAGGTAGCAGAACAGAACGGCCGGGGCCCCGAACGCCGCCGCGTTCAGGGCGGCGATGCGCACGGGCCGGTCGGGGTCGTCGCGTTCGATTCCCAGCGCCGCGTACCGTTGGGTCGCGGCGGCGACGAAGCGGTCCACGTACGGCGAGGCCAGCTCGGCCGGGTACATCGGGTACTCCCGCTCGTCACCCGGGTCTCCCGCCAGCGCCCTGGCCGTCGCGCGCCGCTTCAGCTCGGCCAGGGGTTCGCCGGTCACGACGTACACGTGCCACGGCTGGAGGTTGCCGCTCGACGGGGCCCGCGCCGCCGCGGTCAGCACGCGTTCGAGTACCTCCCTCGGCACCGGCTCGTCGCTGAACGCCCGCACGGCCCGACGGCTTTCCACGGCCTCGTACACGTCCACGGCTGCTCTTCCTCTCGTACGCGGGCCGCCCGGGTGCGCTCGCGGGGCGGGCCGACAGGGTGTGGTGGGAGGGTGGTTCGGCGCTCGCGGGTTGGCCGGTCACTCGTACCGGTACGTGAGCGAGTCCGCCTCCGCCTGCTCGATGTCGGCGATCGTCAGCTCCGGCATCCGCAGTTGAGCCAGCGTCACCTCGGCCGAGGTCGGCTGCGCGTCCGCCGGCAGCCACTGCTCCGGCTTCCAGGCGCCGCTGCGCAGCAGCGACTTGGGGCAGTGCGGGTAGACCTCCTCGATTCCCACCACCAGGGCGCTGGCGGGCGGCTTGCCCACGGCGGTCAGCTGCGAGAGCAGCTCCGGGCGGGTGGAGACGCAGGCCCGGCCGTTGACCCTGAGGGTCGTGGTGCGCCCGGGGACGACGAACAGCAGCCCGGCCCGGCCGGTGGCGATGACGTTGCGCAGGGTGTCCAGACGCCTGTTGCCGGTCGCGTCCGGTATCGCTACCGTCCGTGAGTCCAGGACGGCGACGAATCCGGCGGGGCCGCCGCGCGGGGAGACGTCACAGTTGCCCTCGGCGTCCGCGCTGGCCACCAGGACCAGTGCCGAGCATCCGATCAACCGCCGTGTCTGGTCCGTGAGTTCGGTCATCTGCTTGCGTACGGCCGCGTCGCTGGGGAGTGCGTAGGCCTGGCGCAGCGCCTCCTGGTCGGACACGGCGTCGAGGCGGAGCGAGTCGAAGGCACTGCCGGTGAGGAGTGGTGTCATGCCCCCGACCCTAATCCGGCCGCTCGCGAGCGAGACCGCCAGGTCGCCCGCCGTGGCGGGCCACCGCCGAGCCGCCCGGCCGAGTGGTGGTGCGTGGTAAGGGGGTTGGCCGTATCGGGTGGGCTGTCGGCATGGCGCCGGGTCAGTCAACCCGCATCCCGGCACGACAGGCTTCCAGGAAGCGCCCGCTGACAACTCCCAGGCGTGCGGCGGTGGCGCGAAGGTGTGCGGCCAACTCCGGGTGGGGCGAGACCGCGGGGCTGTTACCGGGTCGGTGACAGGGCCCACAGGCGGTGGTCCCAGCCGATGTCGTGGCAGGCTGTCGTCCGGAGGCCCGCGTGGGTGGCCAGGGTGGTCAGCTCCCGCTCGGTGCGTACTCCGGAGCCGAAGGACGCGGTCAGGCGCAGATGGTGCAGCGCGTCGTCCAGGTCGTCGGGGTCGGCCGCCACCACTCGCTCGATCAGCACCAGACGTCCGCCGTCCGCGAGCCCGGTCGCGGCCTCCCGCAGGGTGAGCACGGCATCCTCGGCGGGCAGCCGCTCCAGGTGACGGCAGAGCAGCAGCGTCCGCGCGCCCGGCGGTACGGCGGCCGTGTGCGCGACCAGTTCCACGCGCGGCAGCACGTCCGCGTCCAGGACGCGCTCGGCGAGCACGGCCAGCTCCGAGGGGAGCGCGCCGATGCGTACGCGTAGCGTGGGGAACGCCTTGACCAGGGCGTTCACCACCGTGCCCGCGCCCGGCCCGGCGGCGGTCAGCGGCTCCGCCGACGACCAGTCGTACGCCCCGACCGCGCCCGAGGCGATCCACCGGGCCTCCTCCTCCACCGCCCGACGCGCCGTGCCGCCGACTGCGACGTCCGTGCGCAGCGCATCGGCCAGCGGCTCGCCCCCGGGGGTGCGCGCCACGGGCGCGCCGCCGCGCACCGCGTGCGCGAGTCCCGCGAGCGAGAGGTCGAACGCCGCCTGCGCGCCCCGCAGGTCGTACTCCTGGAGGGAGTGGTCGTCCTCGACGAGTTCCTCGCCCACGGCGGCCAGCCGGTAGCCGTCGGCCTCCCGCGCGCACACGTCCAGGGCGGTGAGGTAGTCGAGGAGGGCGGTGAGTGTGCGCGGGCTCGCGCCGGTGCGGCGCGCCAACTCCGCGACCTCGCCCACGCCCTGGTAGAGGAGGTCGACCAGGCCCAGGGTGACGGCGGCGCGGATGGCCAGGCCCGGTGCCAGGTCGGTCAGCTCGTGCAGCCGCGCGTGGGCGTCCTCCTCCTCGGTCGCGGGCTGGCCGTCCGAGCGGGGGGCGGCGTCGGGGGTGGGCTCGGCGCGGCGCCAGTAGCCGGTGATGTGGGTGTGTTCGCGGGGAACCTGGCGGTCCACGGCCAGGTGACGGCGGATGCCCTTGAGGGTCGTGGCCTCGCCGGCCGCCCAGACGAAGACCGAACCGGCCGGCCACTCCATCGCGCGCACGGCCCGCTCCAACAGGTCCGTACCGCCCGCCGGGGCCCCGTCCCGCACCAGCCAGGTGATCTCGGCCTCCGCCGAGGTCGGCAGCTCCTGGCGGTGGCTCGCCTCGCCGACCTCGACGAACACCCGGGCGCGGGTGCCGGCCGGCATCTCGGCGAGCCAGCGCGCGATCGCCGGCAGCGCCGTCTCGTCGCCGATGACCAACAGCCAGTCAGTGCCCTCGGGCGCGCTGTGCGACATCTTCGGCCCGGCGATCCAGGTGACGTCGCCGGGCGCGACGCGCCGCGACCACGCCGAGGCGACGCCGCCGGCATGGCGTACGAAGTCGAAGTCGATCTCGCCGGCCACCGGGTCGAACCGCACCGGCGTGTAGTCCTTGGCCAGCGGTCGGGCATCGGTCGGCCAGTCGAGGCTGCTCACGTTCTGCCGGGGCAGCACCGGGGCGAGGCCGTCCCGCTCGGCGAAGAAGAACTTGACATGGTCGTCGAAGCCCTCGGTACGCAGCGGCGGCAGGTCCAGCCCGTCCCGGTGGAAGGCCCGTAGCTGCGGGCCGCCGAGGGTCACCCGCCGCATGCCCGGCGTGACGTCCGCGACGCGCAAGACGGTCAGTTCCCGCAAGACGATGGGGAAGGTGACGACGGAGCGGGGGCTGCGGACGGACATCTTCGGGTCTCCTTCGGTCGGCCGGGCCCCGCCAGGCTAGGGACGAACGTCGCCACCGCATCCAACCGACGGACCAGGTAGGCCACACTGCGCGCCCCGGCCCCCCTGCACCGGTCCCGCCACGTCGCGGGCGCCGACGCGCGCCGTGGGACCCGGGCCGCGCGATCCGGCCGCCGGGTTCGACGATCCCGCCCGCCCGCTTCGACACCGGCGTGCCCGGCGGGCCTACGGTCACCACGGTGTCCACCCGATCTCCCGCCGCCGCGCGGCTGCTGCGCCAGTGCCTGACCACCGCGCGCCCCGAGCTCACGCGCTCCGTGAGCTGGGCGACGCTGCGCCAACTCGCCTTCCTCTCCCTGCCCTGGCTGCTGGGCCGCGCCGTCGACCACGGCGTACGACACGGGGACACCGCCACCGCCACTGCGTACGCCGTGGTGTTCCTGCTCGCCGCGACGGCCGAGTACGCCGGCATGCGCGGGTGGCAGCGGTGGAGCAACCTCGCCGAGGCGCGCGCCGGGGCCCGGCTGCGGACCGGGCTGTCGCGCGCCGTGCTGGCCGTCGACGCCGACACCCTGGAGCGCGGCGGCGACCTGGCGGTGCGCGCCACCCGCGACGTGGACGTCATCCTGGCGTGGGTGCACGGTCTGACCACCTGGGTCGTCATCGGACTGACCGGACTCCTGCTGGGGCCCGCGCTCTTCGGGCTCAACCCGTCGCTGCTGCTCGTCGCGGCCGGCACGGTGCCCGTCCTGCTCGTCGTCAACCGCGTCTTCCCCCCACGGTTCGCCCGCCGCGCCGAGCGGCTCGCCCGCGCCCACGGCCGGCGCGGGGGCACCGTCGAGGAGCTGCTGGCCGCGCTGCTGCCGCTGCGCGGCGTGGGCGCCGAGCACCTGCTGGTCGAGCGTCACCACCGGCACAGCGCCCAGATCACCCGCCGCACCCTGCGACTGGCCGCGATCGGCGCGACGTGGGAGGCCATCGCGTTCGTGGTGCCGCTGCTGGCGGTGGTGGCGGGACTGCTGGTGGGAGGGCACGCCGCCGTCGAGGGCCGGATCACCGTCGGCCAGCTCACCACGTTCGCGCTGTGGATGGGCACCGTCTCCGTCGCCGTGAACGTCGCCGTCGACCGGCTCGGCGACCGGGCCGAGGCCCTGGTCGCCGCCCACCGCGTCGCCGAGGTGCTCGACCTGCCCCGGCCCGCCGCCGACCCGGCGGCCACCCTGCCAGGCGGGGGCGAACTGGCCCTCGCCGGGCTCACCGTGCGCCGGCCCGGCCGGGCGCCGATCGGCCCGCTCGACCTGACGGCGCGCCCCGGCGAGTGGGTCGTGCTGACCGGGCCCACCGGCTGTGGCAAGAGCACCCTGTTGCGGGCCGCCGCCCGGCTCGTGTCCGCCGAGGGCACGGTGTGCCTCGGCGGGCGCGAGGTGGCCGACGTCCACCCCGACACGCGGTACGCGCGGTTGGGGTACGTCCCCGAACACCCGCTGCTCCTGGACGGCACCATCGCCGACAACCTGCTGCTCGGCGGCGACCGCGACGCCGCCGAGCTGGCCGAGGCCAGCGCGGCGGCCGGGCTCGATCTCGTCCTCGCGGGCCTGCCGGCCGGGCTGGGGACACCGGTCGGCGAGCGGGGCGTGGGCCTGTCCGGCGGCCAACGTCAACTCGTCGCGCTGGCGATGGTGTTGCTACGGGACACCCCGGTGCTGCTCCTCGATGACGTGACCTCGGCGTTGGACGCCGCGACCGAGGCGCGGGTGCTGGCCCGGCTGCGGCGGGCCACCGCCGACCGGGTGGTGGTCATCGCCTCGCATTCGCCCGCCGTCCGCGCCCTGGCCGACCACGAAGTGGCCGTCGGGGCCGGCGTGACCACCGACCGACCCCCCGCCCCGGAGGCCCGCCATGACTGACCCGTCCGACACGCGAGCCGGCCACGCCCCAGCGGCGACACCGGCATCCCCCGAGCCACTTCCCACCGGTGGCTGCGTCCCAGGTCCCGCATCCCACGCGGCAGGTCCCACACCCCACGCGGCGCCCCGCCGGGAACCGCCCTCAGGCGCGCGCTCGCCGTCCGGCGCCCCGCCGCGTGAGGCCCCGGCCGCCGCCCCGTACGTCCCCACCCTGCTGGCCGAACTGCCGGACCAGCGCGCGGTGTTCCGCCGTGCCTTGCCCTTCCTCGCGGGGCACCGGGCCGCCCTCGCGCTCACCGGCGCCCTCAACCTGGCCGCCGCCGGCCTGGTCGTCGCGGTCACCGCGTGCGTGGGGCGGACCATCGACGCGGCGGGCGCGGGGGAGCGGGGCGCCCTGTCGCGCTGGGTGCTCGTCCTGCTGGCGTGCGTGGTGCTCAGCGGTGGTACGGCGTGGGCCTCGCGCTACTGCCTGGTCCGCGTCGGCGAGCTGGTGCTGGCCCGACTGCGGGAGCGGGCCACGGCGGCGGTGGGTGCCGCGCCGCTGCGCTTCCTGGAGGCCCATCGGGACGGGGACCTGCTGCGCCGGCTGACGGGTGAGGTCGCGGGGCTGGCCTCGTTCGTCGGCGGCACGCTGCCCGACCTGGTGACGGCGGTGGCCGTACTGGGCCTGACGGGGGCCGTACTGGCCGCCTACTCCTGGCCGCTCGCGCTGCTGCTGGCGCTCGCGTTCCTGCCCGCCGCGTACGTGATCACGCGCGGCTTCCACGCGAGTGCCGGCCCCGCCTACGCGGCCGTCGCGGCGGCCGAGGCGACGGTCGCCGCCCGCTTCAGCGAGTCCCTGCCGGCGCAGGAGCAACTGCGGACCTCCGGCGCGGTGCCGCGCTGGCTGGCCCGGTTCGCGGCGGACAACGACCGGCTGCTGCGCGCCCGCGAACGGCAGGTGGACGCCGAACTGCGGCTGAACCGGCTCGCGTTGCTCCAGGCCGGATGCGTGGCCCTGCTGCTGGTGGCCAGCGCGGCGCTGGTCGGCCACGGGCTGCTGAGCGTGGGCACGGCGGTGGTGTTCGTCCTCGCCACCCGGGACGTACTGCACCGCTTCGAGGACCTGGCCGGCTCGATCGGCGACGCCCGCGAGGCACACGTACGCCTGGCACGGCTGCTCGACCTGATCGCGGCGACCGCGCCGTACGGAGCGGCCCGCCCCTGCGCGGCGTCGTCTCGGCCCGGCGACACGAACCGTGACGTGCACCAGGGCGCGCGCGGCACCGCGTACCCGCAAGCGCGTGGGGCCGCGTACGGCGGCGTACGGGATGACGGCGCCGGACCCGTGCTGCCCAGGCGGGGGGAGCTGGTCGCCAGCGGTCTGCGCTTCTCCCACCGCCCGGGGCAGCCTCTCCTGGACGGGCTCTCGGTGACCGTCCGGCGCGGGGACCGGCTGGTCATCGCGGGGGAGACGGGCTCGGGCAAGTCCACCCTGGGCAAGCTGCTGGCCGGGTTGTACGAGCCGGACGGGGGCTCGGTGCGGTACGCGGGCCACGACCTGGCCACCATCGGTGAGGCGGGGCGTCGCGCGCGGATCGTGCTGGTCCCGCAGGAGGTCGTCCTGCTGCGCGCGACCCTCGCGCGGAATCTCGCCCTGACCGGGGGCCGCCCGGACCGGGCCCGGGTCGCACACGTCCTGGAACAGCTCGGGCTCACCGCGTGGGTGGCCTCGCTGCCCGCCGGGCTCGACACGCCGGTCGGGCCGCGCGCCCTGTCGGCGGGGGAGCGCCAGCTGGTCGCGATCGCACGGGCCGCGCTCACCGACCCGGCGGTGCTGATCCTGGACGAGGCGACGGCCGGCGTGGACCGGGCCACCGCCACCCGGATCGAGGAGGCCCTGGCGGCCATGGCCCCGGACCGTGCCCTGGTGGTGATCGCGCACCGCGCGGACACCATCGGACGCGGCCACCGACTGCTGACCCTGCCCGAAGGCCGCGTCAGCCATCTCACCTCGGAGCCGGGCCCGCGCCCACGGTGACCGGCCCACGGGCTCACCGGACGGTGGGCTCGCCCGCGCGCGGACCGGACCACCCTGGTCACCCTGCCCGCGGGGCACACCCACGGCCAACCAGTCACACCCACCCGCGTACCAGCCAACCCGCCACTCGACCAACCTGCCAGCCGACCAACACGCTCGCCCGCCCATCGGTCGACAGTCTCCCACCCGTCGGCCACGCCAGCCAGCCAATCAACCAACCTGACAGCCAGCAACCCGTCAACCCGATCCCCAGTCACCCAACGCGCCACCCCCGTAGGGGGAGTCCGGTGGTGTCGGCGGGCGGTGTGGGTGTCGGCGACGACGCGTGCGGGCCCGCCTCCGGAGAGGCGGGCCCGTCACGTGGGTACCGGGAGGTCAGTGGCCCGCGACCGCCTTGGCGAGGATGGGGGCGAGCTGTTCGGTGACCCACGGGGCGCTCAGCGCGTCGGGGTACGCGATGGAGGTGGCCAGCGAGTTGCCGGAGGGGATGACGGCGAAGTGCTTGTTCCTGACGGCTCCCAGCGAGCGGAAGAGCTTGTTGGTCTCCAGCTCCTTCGGGCTCAGCACACCCTTGTCGCCGAAGGGGTAGGTGACCAGCAGGACGTCGGCGTCGAGCTGGTCGACGTTCTCCAGGCTGACACCGTTGCGGTCCGGGCCGTAGTCGCCCGCCTTGTCGGTCTTGGTGAAGCCGAACCGCTCGAAGACGCCCGGGTCCTGGTCGGCGTAGGACATGAAGCTGATCTGCTCCGGGTGCACGACCGCGTACGTGTACGTCCTGCCCTTGAACTCGGGGTGCTTGGCCGCCGCGTCCTTCGTCACCTTCTCGTTCTCGGCGATCACCTTCTCCGCCTCGGCGGTGCGCCCGAGCGCCTTGGCCGCGGTGCGCAGCCGCTCCTGCCAGGTGAGGGTGTCCGCGTGCTTCTTGTCGGTGAAGGTGACCACGGGGGCGATGGGGGTGAGCTTGGCGTAGTCGGCCTGCATGGACCAGGAGTTCATGCCGAGAATGACGTCGGGTTGCTCGGCCGCGATGTCCTCGTACGCGGTGCCGTCGGTGTCGTCGAAGGTCTTGAGCTTGCCGGCGCCGAGCTTGTCGATGGCGCGCTGCTTGAACTCGGCGACGTCGCCGCCGTCCTCCACGTCCGGCGTGATCACCGGGACGATGCCCAGCGCGAGGGCGATCGCCGTGTCGCCGTCGGAGACGGTGGCCACCTTGACGGGCTTCTTCTCGACCTTCGTGCTGCCCCACGCGTTGGGCAGCTTCACGGGGAAGCCCGGGGTGGCCGCGCCGTCGGCGGCCGTGGTGTCACCGCCCCTGGCGTCCTTCCCGGTGTCCTGGCCGCAGGCGGTGAGCAGGCCCAGGCAGGCGGCGAGCGCGGTGGCCACGGTCAGGGTGCGGGCCGGACGGTGGGCGGGAATCGGGTGGTGCATCGGTTCTCCTACGCGAGATGGCGGCGGCCCAGCGGGAAGATCTGGGGCCGGTCGGAACGGGGATGGGGGACGACCAGGCACTCCAGGCCGAAGACCTCGGCCACGGTCTCCTCGGTCAGTACGGCCTCGGGCGGGCCCTGACGCACGATCCGCCCGTCGCGCATGGCGACGATCGTCGTGGCGTAGAGCGCGGCCTGGTTGAGGTCGTGCGAGACGAGCACGATGGTCTTGCCGGTGTCCTCGTTGAGGTCGGCGAGCAGGTCCAGCACCTCGATCTGGTGCGCGATGTCGAGGTAGGTGGTCGGCTCGTCCAGGAGCAGTACGGGGGTGTCCTGGGCCAGCGCGAGGGCGATCCACACCCGTTGCCGTTGGCCGCCCGAGAGCTGGTCGACCGGCCGGTCGACCAGGTCGGCCGTGCCGGTGGACAGCAGCGCCGCCGCGACGACCTCGTCGTCGGCCTCGGTGCGGCGCTGCCCGAACTGGCGATGCGGGTGGCGCCCGCGCCACACCAGGTCGCCGACGGTGATGCCCTCGGGCGCGACCGGCGACTGCGGCAGGATGCCCAGGCGGCGGGCCACCTCACGGGTGGGCAGCGCGTGGATGTCCCGGCCCGCCAGCAGCACCGACCCGGCCGCGAGCGGCAGCAGCCGGGCGATCGACTTGAGCAGGGTCGACTTGCCACAGGCGTTGGGCCCCACCAGGGCGGTGATCCGGCCCGGCTCGATGGCCAGCGACAGCCCCCGGACGACCGGCGTGGTGCCGTATCCGGCGCTGATCTCCAGGGCCTCCAGCCGGTCCTGGTCGGTGGCCGGGTCGGTGGGCGAGGTCTTCACGAGGGGGCTCCTGGGGTTCCCTGGGGTCCGCGCGGGCGGCGGAGGATGAGCCAGACGAAGTAGGGCGCGCCGATGAGGGCGGTGAGCACGCCGGTGGGCACCGGGCTGATCAGCGGCGCGTGTTGGGCCAGCACGTCAGCGCCGAGCACGATGACCGCGCCCGTGGGGACGGCCACCGCGACGGCCCGGTCGGCGCCCACCAGCCGCACCGCGAGGGGCCCGCTGATCAGGGACACGAATCCGATCGGCCCGGTGACGCTGGTGGCCAGCGCGGCGGCGGCAGCGCCCAGCAGCAGGGTCGCCGTGCGGGTGGCCGCCACGCGCGTGCCGAGCCCGGCGGCCAACTGGTCGCCCAGCGCCAGGCCGTTCAGCGGGCGGCCGAGCAGCGCGGCGCACAGGCCGCAGGCGGCGAGCGCGTAACCCAGGGTGTGCACACCCTCCCAGGTGGCGTCGTTGGTGCTGCCGACGAGCCAGCGCATCACCTGCGCGATGCTCTGCTGGCCGGCGACGGTGAACAGGTAGTTGACGTACGCCACGCACACCGCGCTCATGCCGATGCCGACCAGCACCAGCCGGTAGGTGTCGACGGCGCCGCCGCTGCGGCTGAGCAGGAGTACGAGCGTCACCAGGGCGAAGGCTCCGCCGACGGCGGCGGCCTGCACGCCGTAGGCGAAGGCCGGGGCGAACAGCAGGACCGTGGCGGCCCCGGCGCCGGCGCCCGCGGAGATGCCGACGATGTCGGGGGTGGCGAGCGGGTTGCGGATCAGGCGCTGGTAGAGGGCGCCGGACAGCCCGAACAGGCCGCCGGCCAGCAGCGCGGTGAGCGCCCGGGGCACGCGGACGCGGTGGATGACGTAGTCGGCGAGCCCCTCGCGCAGACCGAACGCGGCGGGCAGGACCTGCGCGGGCGCGACGCGGCCACCCAGGTCCAGCAGGAGCGAGGCCGCCAGCAGCGCGGCGAGCAGCGCGACCAGGACGACGGTGACCAGCAGGCCGCGCCGGCCACCGGCCCGGCGGGTGGCGCGCAGCCGGGCGGCGACGGCCCGCCGGGCGTCGGCCACCTCGGCCGAGACGCCGGTGGGCGGTGTGGCGCGCGGCGCGGTACGGGAGGCGGCGCGGGGCAGGGTCGGGTGCGGGGCCATGGGACTCACACCCGCACCAGGTCGCGGCGGCGGGCCAGCCAGACGAAGAACGGCGTACCCACCACGGCGGTCATCACCGACACCTGGATCTCGCCGTGGTCGATGACCAGCCGGCCCGCGGTGTCCGCGCCGACGAGCAGCACCGCCCCGCACACCATGGCCAGCGGCAGTGACCAGCGGTGGTCGGCTCCGACCAGCAGCCGCGCGCAGTGCGCGGCGACCAGGCCGACGAAGGCCACCGGACCGACGGCCGCGGTCGCCGCCGCGCACAGCAACACGGCGACGGCCGCGCACCGCAACCGGGCCCGGGTGACCCGCACCCCGAGACCCAGGGCCGCCTCCTCACCGAGGCCGAGCACGTTCAGCGTGCGGCCCAACGGCAGCGCGAGCAGCAGCCCGACGACCGCGAACGGGGCCGCCTCACCCAACACCCCGGCTCGGCCGGTGAGTTGACCCACCGACCAGAAGCGCAGATGGGCGTAGACGGCCTCGTCGCGGACGACGAGCAGGGTGATGACCGACGACATCACCGCGGCCACCGCGACGCCGGCCAGTACGAGTCCGATGGTGGAGCCGCCCGCGCCGCCGCGGGTGCCGACGAGGTAGACCAGCGCGGCGGTCACCGCGGCCCCCACCAGCGCCAGCCAGAAGTAGCCGCCGACGCCCGAGACGTCGAGGAAGAGGATGCCGAGGACGACGAAGAGGGCCGCGCCCTGCTCGATGCCGAGGATGCCCGGGTCGGAGAGCGGGTTCATCGTCAGCGCCTGCATGATGAGGCCGGACGCGCCGAGGGAGGCGCCGACGGCGAGGCCGAGGACGGTGCGTGGGATGCGCTCGGTCCACAGGACGTCGCTGTCGTAACCACCCCCGCCGGGGTGCAGCAGGATCCTGAGCACCTCGGGCGGTGCGATGTCGCGGGCACCGAGACCGATGCTCGCGATCACCAGGGCGATCAGTGTGACGCCGGCCAGCACCGCGATCGACAGGCCGCGCGAGGACGTCGTCCTGGCGGGTGTCGAGGGCGGCGGGGCGGGGCGGGCGGTCTGCGTCATGGGTGTCTCTGGGCTCCTCACCTGGGCAAGCGCAAAAGTTAGGCTAGCCTTACCTGTGTGGGTTCGGTCCAAGGTGGGAGGCGAACCGTTCACAACCAGGGGTCAGATGTCCAGGCTGGCCCGAGCGGAGGACAGCTGTGACCGAGGTGGCGTCGCACCGGGTGCGCGAGGACGAGACGGCGGTACGCGTCGTGCCCCTCGCCGACGACGACTACATCGCCGCGGGCGGCCACCCGCCGCACGTCCACGACTTCCACCAGTTCCTCTACGCGCCGGTGGGCCGCATCGTCGTCGCGGCCCAGGGCCACGAGCACGAACTGTCGGCGTCGGTCGCGCTGTGGATACCGGCGGGCGTGTGGCACAGCGCCCGCTTCGACGGCGACTCGCTCGTGGTCACCGAGTCCTTCGACGCGGACCGCTTCGCCCTGCCCCACACCGGCGCCGCCACGCTGAACGTCACCGACGCCCAACGCCGACTCCTGCTGGCCCGGATGCGCGCCACCCAGGCCCCGCAGGACGACGCGCGGGTCTTCGCCGCCCTGCGCGCCGGACACCCGGCCACCCTCCCGCTGCCCCAGCCGACCAGCCCCGCCGCGGCCACGGTGGCCAGGGAGCTGGCCCGGACGCCCAGCGACGCGCGCACCGCCGTCCAGTGGGCCGCCGACCTCTACACCAGCTCCACCAGCCTGCGGCGCGCCTTCCGCGCGGAGACCGGCATGGCCTTCTCGGAGTGGCGCACCCGGCTGCGGCTCAACCACTCACTGGAACTGCTGGCCCAGGGCCAACTCGTCGGCGCCGTCGCCGCCCGGGTCGGCTTCGTCAGCGCCAACGGCTACATCCTGGCCTTCCGCCGGTACTTCGGTCAGACACCCGGCGCCTTCGTCCGGGACGCCACCCCGGACGCCTCGCGGACGGCGGGCTGATGCCCGTACTTCACCCACCCCGCCCCGCTTTCCCGTGACACGTCTGTGACGGGAAATGTGGCGCCCGTCACCGCCGCGCACGCACCCACCCTGTTCGACTGAGGGATGCGCGCTGCCTCGTTCACCCACCCTCTCGCCGTCGCCGGGCTCCTGCTGCTCACCGCCTGCGGAACCGACACGCACGCTGAGGGCTCCTCGCCCCGCGCGGCGGACGCCACGGACCCGCCCCGCGCGACCCCCTGCGCCACCGGGCGCGGCGACGCCCCGGCCGCGTCCCGGGCCTCGGCCTCCCCGGGGCGGGTGGCCGACGCGGCCGACGGCGGTGTCCGGGTCGTCACGCGACACGAAGGGGCCACCTCCTGTGCCGAGTTCGAGGTGACCAACCGGGCGGCCGAACCCCTCACCTACACGATCTCCTTCACCGCCCAGTCGCCCTCCGGCGAGGCGCTGGACGGCGCGGAACAGACCGTCGCGTCCGTGCCACCGGGTCGCACCGTGCGCCGCGCCGTCGTCACCCGGGACCTGCCCACGACCCCGACCGACCCCACGAGTGTGCGGATCACCAAGGTCAGAAGCGTCCCCACCCGCGAGACCCCCAGCCGGCAAGGCCCCTGCCCCACCTCGGGCGTACGCCTGTACGCCGACGAGGGCAGCGCCGCGATGGGGCTGCGCGCCGTGAGTCTGCACGTGGAGAACTGCGGCACCCGCGTCACCCGGCTGAACGGCTACCCACGGCTCCAACTCCTCGACGAGGGACGCGATCCGCTCCGAGGCGTGCGCGTCCTGCGCGGCGGCTCCGCCATCGCCACCGGTACCGGAGCCGACGGCCAGCCCCGACCGCTGGCACTGCGACCCGGCGAGCGCGCCTACGCCGTCCTGGTCTGGCGCAACACCGCCGACACCGTCGGCGAGCCCGCACACGCCCCGTACGTCCGGGTGTGGCGAGAGCCCGGCGCCACCCCGGTGACGGTGACCCCGGAACTCGACCTCGGCACGACGGGCCGGGTTGGCATCGGGCCGTGGAAGAAGAGCGACGAGCACCCGGCCGGCGCCCCCACCACCGACCACCCGCCGGCCCGCCCCACGTCCTGACCCCACGCCCCGCCGTACACGGTGGGACACGCGCGGCACGCCCCGCCGCGTACGGCCTCCGTCACGGACCAGTAGCGCCGCGCGCCCGCCCCGTACCCCCGCCCCGCGCGCGTGCGGCCGACCCCGCCCCGTCCCGCGAGCGGGGTGACGGTTCGGTCCGATGCGACGGGTAAGGCATGATCGGGGGATGTCTGATCGCATCATCGCCGCCTGTGACGGGGCGGCCAAGGGGAACCCCGGACCGGCCGGCTGGGCGTGGGTGGTCGCCGACGCGGAGGGCCGCCCCGAACGCTGGGAGTCCGGGCCGCTGGGTCGCGCCACCAACAACGTGGGCGAACTCACCGCACTGCGGCGCCTGTTGGAGTCGGTGGACGCCGACGTGCGGCTGGAGGTGCGGATGGACTCCCAGTACGCCATGAAGGCCGTCACCCAGTGGCTGCCGAGCTGGAAGCGCAACGGGTGGAAGACGGCGGCCGGCAAACCCGTCGCCAACCAGGACCTCGTCCAGGCCATCGACGCGCTGCTGGCCGACCGCGACGTGCAGTTCCAGTACGTGCCGGCCCACCAGGTGGACGGCGACCCGCTGAACGCGATCGCCGACCAGGCCGCGAGCGACGCGGCCCTCACCCAGGAGGCCGCCGGCACCGCGTACGGCGCCACGCGCATGCCGGAACCCGCGCCCCAGCGCGCCACCCCGACCCGCGCCCGATCCGGCGGTGCGGCCAAGCGGCCGGCCCGAGCGGCCGCCGGCGGCGGCTCGCGCACCATCAAGGCCAAGTTCCCCGGCACCTGCCCGTGCGGCACCTCCTACGCCGCCGGCGAGTCGATCGCCAAGCTCGGCACCCGGTGGGGCCACCCCGCGTGCCGCGCCACCGTCGCGGAGGGCGCGTAGCCCTGAACCGCGCGGTCCGGGTTCCCGGACCCGGCCCCGGGCCGAGCCCGAACCGGGGCGCGCGCCGCCCGCGCGAGCACCCCCGACGCCGACGCGCCGGGGGTGCTCGCGCGGGTGAGCCCGATCCTCCAGGAGATCCGGCGCGTCGCGGCGTCGTGCCGGGAACCCGTCGCCGCCCCAGCCCCCCGACGGGGGCGACCAGCAGGGCCCGGCCGCGACCCCGCCCCTGACTCTTCACCGCGCCGCTCACGCCCCACTAACGCTTCGCTGTCCCGCCCGGCCCGGGGTCGCTCCGCGCGGCGGATTGGCACCTTGCGATAACGAGCCCGCGCTCGCGCCCGCGCGCGAAAAGCACCGCCATTACGCCGGTCGCACCTCCGATCGGCCCCGGGAGATCGCAAGAGTCAAGCCAACTCTTGCCCGGACCGTCCCGGCCGCCAGTCGGCCCAACTCCGCGACGCGGCACGCCAGTCGAACCCACCGACCCCGGACCCGCACCGGCTCGGGTGGGGCGCTCGTCCCCGTGCCGCCGACGCCGGTCCGGGCGGTGCCGGCGTCGACGACCCTCGCGCGCGCGGCGCCCCGGCGGGCCGCCCCCCCCGCGACCGCTCACCTCACCCCGGCCTCATCGCCTCACCACAGGGGGCCGAAGCTGACGTTGGTGTTGTGCTGGCTGATCGGGGTCACACCCGATCCGACGACGCTCGCGTTGTTGTTGTTGTTCGTGGCCCCCGAGCCGTTGGCGTTCTGTTGTGTCGTGGTGGAGTTCCCGAGGTTCAACCCCGCGACCCCGCTACCGATCAGCGCGGCGTCGCCGTCATTCGACTCGGCCTTCGCGAGTCCGGCCGCGAGCGCACCACTGTCCGCCTGGGCCACCCCGCCCATCAGGAAAATGGCCAGTGGAAGCGCGGCGACGGCGGCCAGAACGCGAGCGGTGCGAGTGCTTGCCATGTCAATTCCTCCTGGAATCACGGGAGTTGAGCCATGCGTCGAGGCGGTGGGCCCACCGCCTCGACGCCGTGTCGACGTCGCGAGACCAGAGTTGCCCACCGGCCCCGCGAGGAACGCGGCGCGGCCCGCGATTCCCCCGCAAGCATGAGAGGCCGCCGGTAAACCCGCGCGCCCCAACCGGCCCTACCCGACACCCCGTTCGACCCCGGTCGGGTCGCACGCCCCGCGCCACGTCCCGGCCTCCTCCGGCACCAAACCGTTCCTGCGCCCGACCCGCCGCCACTCACCCCACCCGGCGCACGCCGGGCGTGCCCCCCACACCCCCGATGCCCGCGGACCACCCGACCCGGCCCCGAACAGGGAGTCGTCCCCCTCCCTCGTACGGGTAGTGCCGGGGGCGTCCGCGACCCGGCCCCGCTCCCCGCCCAGCACCATGGTCGGCGGCCAGGACCGCACCCCAGGAGGCCCACGTGAGCACCGTGCAGAAGCCCCCGCAGTGCCCCGCCTGCGGCACCCGCCCGCTGTGGAAGGACACCAGCGCGATCAGATCGGGCAGGGAGGACCGCTGGCTCTGGTACTGCACGACCTGCCTGCGCACCTACCACCCCACCGGCGACCACAAGCGCCGATACGCCTGACCCCGCGCCCCCTCGAGCCGCCCCACCCACCACCCACACGCCGGCGCTGGCCACGCGCCCCCGAGAGGCCAGGAACGCACACCCCGGGTGGAGCCGGAGGCCGCGCCCGGGGTGGGCCTCGGACACCAGGGGGAGGAGGACCGAAGAACTAGGGGCCGCCCCCAGGGGATGACAGGCACCACGCGCGAGAACGCCAGCCCCACCCCGAGGCAGGGGAGGCGCCCCCACCCCGGGGCGGAGCCCACCCGGAGCCGTACCCGGAGCCGTACTCAGGGCCGTACCCGAAGCGGGCGGCCGCGCCCGGGAGGGGCGGCGCCCGCCCAGGGGAAACGAGCGAAGAGCCAGAGGAGACGAGGGAGGGGAAGGCCCGCCCCGGGGAGCAGGCGCCTCAGTCGGGCCACATCGTGGCCCGTATGGCGTCGGCGAGCAGCGAACGCGCCACCGTCACCCGCAGCCGCGCCTCCTCCCAGCGTTGCCACGCCGCCTCCCGGACGGCGTCCGGCGCGTCCGGCTGGCGCCTCAGGGCACGCAGGCTCTCGGCGGCCTCCTTCACCGCCAGGCAGGCCGCGTCCGCCAGTTCCGTGATGGCGACGGGGCTGCACTCGCGCACGGTGTACGTCGTCTGCAACGCCACCGCGAGCGCGCCCCGGACAACGGAGTCCTCCTCGTCCACGGGCCGGCCCGCGCGCACGGCCGCCTCGCACGCGTCCACGGCGATCACCGCGGCCGACAGGTGCTCGTGGAACGCCCCGTACGCCGCCCGCCGCCACTCCTCAAGCCGCCGCTCCCGGTCCAACTCACCGGAGTCCACCTGCTGGGACCGCGCCGAGCGCCCGCCGAGGAAGGCGCCGAGCCCCGCGGCCGCCACGGTCGCGAACCCCGCCAGCCCGGCCGCCCACACCGCAGCCTCCCCCTGATCCATACACCGATACTGCCGCTCGCCCCCACCTCACCGACACCCACAGCCCACCAGAACCACGGGCACAACACCGGTGACGCCACCCGGGCTTGCCCTACCCGCGGCCCCACGGACAGCCGTCCGGAGCGCGACCTGGTCCACAGCTGGTCCACACGTGCTGGCCAACACTGGGACAGCCGCGAACCGAAGTGAGACACCCCCAACGCCGAAGGGGCGCCCCGCACTTCGGGGCGCCCCTGGTGACCAGCTAAAACGCTGAACTGGGCGGAGGCTGAGGGATTTGAACCCTCGGTGACGTCGCCGCCACGACGGTTTTCAAGACCGAAGCGGCGGCGAGGTGGGCAGGCCCCTGACCTGCACGTTGGTGCTGGTTGAGTACAAGTGGTGGTGCAGTGGCCCGCGTAGGGCTCACGAGTACGGGTGATGAGTCCTTGATCTTGAGTCTCGGACAGTGGGCGATAGCCTCGTACGAATTGAGCTAACGAGAAGGGCGTCATGGCCGCTTTAAGGAGATTGCGCGATAGGTCGCGATCGATGAAAGTTGCAAAAAACCGGTCCCTTGCCAGGTAAACCCGCAGGTCAATTACTCTGCTCCCCGCGCACGCGGGGATGGACCGCCCTGCAACAGCCGGTGGCCCTCCGACGCCGCCTGCTCCCCGCGCACGCGGGGATGGCCCCAGGATGCGCATTCAGGCGATGGAAGACCAGATCTGCTCCCCGCGCACGCGGGGATGGCCCCGGGAGAACGTGGTTCCGCGGTGTCCTGGGAGAACTGCTCCCCGCGCACGCGGGGATGGCCCTCTGTCGGGTGCTGGGGTGTCCGAGGGCGAGGACTGCTCCCCGCGCACGCGGGGATGGCCCTTCCTGGCACCACGCACAGTCGGCCGCTCGTAACTGCTCCCCGCGCACGCGGGGATGGCCCGTGACCTCGGAAGCCGAGCATGTGTGCCCAGGCCTGCTCCCCGCGCACGCGGGGATGGCCCCCGGTGCGGTCTCGCTGGCGTGCTCCGCAGAGCCTGCTCCCCGCGCACGCGGGGATGCCCCCAGCTCATCGCCAAGGGCCTGATCAAGGACTGAGCCGTCCTACGTTGGCCCGCGCCCGACCCGGACAACCTGTTCAACACTGGGACGCGGCCGAGCTGAAGTGAGACACCCCAACGCCGAAGGGGCGCCCCGCACTTCGGGGCGCCCCTGGTGACCAGCCAAAACGCTGAACTGGGCGGAGGCTGAGGGATTTGAACCCTCGGTGACGTCGCCGCCACGACGGTTTTCAAGACCGTTCCCTTAGGCCGCTCGGGCAAGCCTCCCTTGCCCCGCCGACCTGCCGCGAGGCGTCTACAGCCTAGCGGCTCCGTGGGGGCGGTCGCCGCCCCGGTCCGGTGGTGGGGCCGGGGCGGGTGGGGGGTGGTCGTGGTGGTAGGGGGCGGGTCAGCTGTCGCCTTCGCGCTGGCCCAGGGTCACCTGGACCTTCTTCTCGTCGCCGCCTCGGGTGAAGGTGACGACGACCTTGTCGCCGGGGCGGTGCGTCCAGATCTCGCTGATCAGCGTGGGGCCGCTGTCGATCATCGTGTCGTCCAGCTTGGTGATCACGTCGCCGGGGCGCAGGCCCGCCTTGTCGGCGGGGCCGCCGGGGGTGACGGGTTCGGCCGCGCCCTGGCCCTGGCGGGAGATGGCGGCGCCGGCGCCGGAGTCCTTCATGTTCACCGTGGCCTCGATCACCGGGTACACCGGCTTCCCCGTCCTGATCAGTTGGTCGGCGACCTGCTTGGCCTGGTTGACCGGGATGGCGAAGCCCAGGCCGATGCTGCCGGACTGCTGGCCTTGGCCGCCGAAGCCGCCGCCGCCACCGCCCGCCGGTTGGATCGCGGAGTTGACCCCGATGACCGCGCCGGACTCGTCGAGCAGGGGCCCGCCGGAGTTGCCCGGGTTTATCGACGCGTCGGTCTGGAGCGCGCTCATGTACGACGCCTTGCTGCCGCCGCCGTCGCTGGAGGCCACCGGCCGCTTCTTGGCGCTGACGATGCCGGTCGTGACGGTGCCCGAGAGGCCGAACGGCGCGCCGATGGCCACCGTCCCGTCGCCGACCTCGACCTTGTCGGAGTCGGCCAGCGGCAGCGGGGTCAGGTGCCGGGGCGCGTTCTTCAGCTTCAGGACGGCGATGTCGTACCCCTCGGCCCGGCCGACGACCTCGGCCCGGTACTTCTTACCGTCGGAGAACGTGACCCGCAGTTCGCCGCTGTCGGCGGCCGAGGCCACCACGTGGTTGTTGGTGAGCAGATGGCCCTGCTTGTCGTAGACGAAGCCGGTGCCGGTGCCGCCCTCGCCGGAGGTGCTCTGCGCCTCGATGGTCACCACGCTCGGCAGCGTCCGGTCCGCGATCGTCGCCACCGAACCCGGGGCGCGGCCCTTGATCTTGGCGTCCTGGCTGGCGGAGACGGTGGTCGAGCCGGTGTCGTCGTCCCGCTCGGCGGCCCAGAACCCGATGCCGCCGCCGATACCGCCCGCGACCAGGACGGCGACCAGGACACCCGCCACGAGCCCGCCGCGCTTACGCCACGCGGGCTCCGGCTTGGCCGCGCCCATGAGCCACTCCCCGCCGGGTCCGTGACCGCCGGGGCCCTGTCCGCCGGGGCCCTGACCGCCGCCGTACGCCGCGCCGCCGCCGGCCGGGCCGCCGCCCGCCCACCAGCCGCCCCCTCCGGGGCCACCCGCGCCACCCGGGGGCGGGCCGCCCGCCGTCCCGTGTGCCGTCGGGACCGGCGGCGTCGGGGCTTGTGCCGTCGGGACCTGTGCCGTCGGGGCTTGCGGCGCCGCGTGTCCGGGAGTGGTGGGGGCCTGCGCGGCGGGGGCCGTGCCGGTGGGGGCCGGCCCGGCGGGCGGTGCCGGTGTCGGTTCGGCGGGCTGTCCGGTGCCGTGGACCGCGTCCGGCGTGGCCTGGTGGGCGGCCGTGTCCAACGTCCTGAGCTGGGCCGTCGGGGCCGCCCCGGGCGGGCCGGCCACCGTCTCGCCCTCGGCCGGCGGCGCGGTGGGAGCGGGCGGCGCCGTGGGAGCGGGGGGCGCGGCGGGCCCGTCGGACGCGCCGGTGGGCGCCGCGTCCCGGGGTTCGGGGGTGGGCGGGGTCGGCGGGGCCAGGCCGTAGTCGGGGGTGGGGTGCTCGGCGCCGGGCGCGGTGTTCGACGCTGGAGGCGCCGTGCGCGGCTCGGTCTCGGGCGGAACGGCGGCGCCTTCGTTTTCCGTGCTCACAGCTCACTCCTCAGATGCACGACGTTTCGGTCAGGTGGCGGGCGGCCATCGCGTACGAAGGTCTGCCGCCAGCCTTTCCCACGGCTTGTCAGGCTGCCGTAAGGAGCGGCGGGCCGCCGCGCGTGGCGACGGACCACCGTGGACCTCACCCGGTGCCCCTCGTTCGACCGGGATGTGACGGACGAAACGGGCGGACCTCCGCGCGGGGCGGCGGGCGCCGAGGCGGTGCGCGCCGGGCGGTGGCACCATAACGCGGTGACCTATGCGCGCCAGGCCCGGGACGCTCGCCGCGGCCCGCACAGCCCGTTCGTCGTCGCCCACCGCGGCGCCTCCGACGCGGAACCCGAGCACACCCTGGTCGCGTACCAGCGCGCCATCGAGGAAGGTGCCGACGCCCTCGAGTGCGACGTGCGGCTGACCGCCGACGGGCACCTGGTGTGCGTGCACGACCGGCGTGTGAACCGTACGTCCAACGGCCGTGGCGCCGTCTCCAGCCTTGAGCTCTCCGACCTGGCCGCCCTTGACTTCGGTTCTTGGAAGGGGCAGTCCGCCGACGCCGAACTGCCGGACCGGGACACCGCCTCCGTGCTCACCCTGGAGCGACTGCTGGAACTCGTCGCCGACGCGGGCCGCCCGGTGGGTCTGGCCATCGAGACCAAGCACCCCACGCGCTGGGCGGGCCAGGTCGAGGAACGGCTGCTGGCGCTGCTGCGCCGGTTCGGCCTCGACGGCGGCCCGAGCACGGCGGACGAGCCGGCCCCGGTGCGGGTGATGAGCTTCTCGGCGCGTTCCCTGCACCGGGTGCGCGCCGGGGCTCCCGGACTGCCCACCGTCTACCTCACCCAGTTCCTCTCGCCCCGGCTGCGGGACGGCCGACTGCCGGCGGGCGTGAGCATCGCGGGCCCCAGTGTGCGGATCGTGCGCAACCACCCCGGGTTCGTCGCGCGGCTGCACCGGGCGGGGCACCGGGTACACGTATGGACCGTGAACGAACCGGACGAGGTCGAGCTGTGCCTCCGGCTCGGGGTCGAGGCGATCATCACCAACCGCCCGAAGCAGGTGCTGTCCCAACTTGGGCGCACATAGCACCCGGGACGCGGGGTGCACCGGCGCATTCAGTACGTATGCGATCGCAACGAGTACGTCACCCGATCGCAGTTGGCCGGTTTCCGATCCACTTCCTCCGGGCATCCATCCCCTGGCATGGGGCAAAGGAGGTCTCGGGGGTGGCGTTGGTGGTGGCACAGGAAGTGCCGACGTCGTCGATGATGTCCGTTCCCCATGGCCCCGCGGGCGTGGGTGAGGCGCGGCACCGGATGCGCGGGGAGCTTCGCTCCAGCGGGGTGCCGGAATCGGTCATAGACGACGCCGTACTGATCCTTTCCGAACTGCTCGGAAACGCGTGTCGGTACGGCCGACCGCTGGCCGCCGGCGACGGCGACACCCTCGATGACGGCGCGGCCAACCCCGGCGCGACCGGCGCGATGCGCGCGGCCTGGCGCGTGGACGCGCGGGGCCGACTCACGGTCGAGGCGACCGACGGCGGCGGCCCGACAAGACCACTTCCAGCCACCCCGTCGATCACCGCACGCGGCGGCCGGGGCCTGCACATCATCGCGGCACTCGCCGAAGAGTGGGGCGTACGGGACGGTCACGGCGAAGTCACCGTATGGGCCATCTTGTCCACACATGACGCGTCGTACGAGCCGCCCGCGCGCGTCCTCCTCGGACCCGAACTCCGCTACGTGGCGCCGCGTCCCGAGGCCCGGGGCGCGTACGGCGACGGCCTGGACGGCCTTGAAGAGTTGAACGGACTCGACGGCCTGGGCGAGCTCGGCGGCACCGCCTGAGCCGACCGACCCGCCCCGGCGCACGCCCCGGGCCACCTCTCCCCCGCGCTCCGCGTCACCCGGTCTGACCAGCCCGACCGGGCCCGATCGGCTGCTACGGGGCGTAGTGGGCTCCTGGCTCGGCCCACCGGCCCGCGCTCGCCGCGACGAGCGGGGCGCGCCCGACCCCGTCTCTTCTCCCGCCCGACCACCCGCCGCGCGGGGCCCGTTCCGGCGCCACGGCCGCGTGCGGGGTCGCGCCGCCCGGTTCCGCTTTCCCGTGTCGGCCCGCCACGCGGCGGCCGACTGTCACGTGCGCTGGCCGAGGGGTGGGCCGGAAGAGCTAGGCTCGCGATGCGTACGAGCCGTACCGATCGGGAGACAGCCACGCCATGGCCAAGAAGCGCCGCCCCCAGCCGAAGACCACGCCCCAGGGCGCGGCCTCCGATGCCGCCTACCCCGTGGTCGGCGCCCGCGAGCCCTGCCCCTGCGGCTCGGGCCGGCGGTACAAGGCGTGCCACGGCAGGGCCGCCGCGCACGCGGTGACCGAGCTCGTGCAGCGCCCGTTCGAGGGGCTGCCCGGCGAGGCGGACTGGGTGGCGCTGCGCGAACTGGTGCCCGCGGCGACCGTCGAGCTGCACCTGAAGGACGGGCTGCCGGAGGGCGTCCCGTCGATCACCCTTGCGACGGTGCTGCCCATGGCCTGGCCCGCGCTGCGCCGCGACAACGGTGCCGTCCTGCTGGGCCTGCAGAACGACACCACCTCGGGTGACCTCAGCCGCGACCTGGCGAGCACGCTGCGGCGCGCGCTGGCCGCCGAGCCGGGTACGCCCGTCGCGGCGGGCGACGCGCAGGGCGCCGGCCGGGCGCCGGGCGAGGGGCCACGGCTGCAGGACCTTCTCGACGCGGACCGCCCCTTCGAGCCGGTGGTGCACGACGGGTTCGCGTTCTGGATCGAGGACGCGCAGAACGCGAGCGGCGAGGTCGCCGCGTCCCTGGAGCGGGCGAACGAGGCCGCCATCCCGACCGCCCGGCTGACCGGCGTCGCGTCGGCGTACTGGTGCGAGACGCCGGACAAGAACCACCTGCGCTGGGTGATGACCCACCCGGAGGAGAAGCTCCTCGACGCACTCGCCCGGCTGCACGCGGCCGGCGCCTCCTCGCTCGGCGAGGGCACGCGGCTGGTCGGCTCGTTCCGCGCGCACGGGCTGACCGTGCCGGTGTGGGACCTGCCGACCGCGATGCGCGCGGACGACGTGGAGAAGCCCGCCGCGGAGTTCGCGGAGCGGCTGGCCGGCGCGCTCGCGGACGACACGCCGCTGTCGGCCGACGAGCGCCGCGCCCGCAGCGGTCTCACCAACCGTCAGGTCACCCTGAGCTGACCCCCACCACCGCACCACCCCGGGGCGCCCCGCACCGCTCGCCACCCCGCGACCGGGCCGGGCGCCCCGCGCCGTTCCCACCCCCGGCAGACCCCCACTCCCCCGAGCACCAGCCCCCGACCCGACCCCGATTCCGCCCCTGACACCGACACCGGCCCTGAGTCCGGCGCCAGGACCCCGACAGCTGGCCCCCGGCGCGGGGCGCCCCGGCATCCGACCGCGCGGTCCGGCCCGCCAGTCGGCGAGCGGCGGCGGGTTGGCGAGGTGGCGGTGGTGAGGGCGCTGCCCGCGCCGGGGTGTGGCGTACGGCGGGCCCGCGCGGGGCGGCGGGCGCTGACCGGCGTACGACGCGGGCGCGGGGGTGTCGCGGGAGAGCGCGACCGTGGCGTACGGGGACGGGGCGGGGCTGACGCGGAGGCGGTGGCGGTGGCGGCGTACGCGGTGGTGTCCGGCGCGGAGCGCTGGGCGCGCGGGCGCGCGGGGCCCGTAGTGGGGCCGGGCCCGGAGGGCGGCCGGGCCCGGAGGGGTTGGGCTTACCCGAGTGGAGGCCAGACCCGGAAGGGTCGGGCTTACCCGTAAGGGGGCCGAGACCCGGAGGAGCCGGCTCGCCCCTCAGGGGGAGGCCAGGCCCGGAAGGGGGGTCAGGCCCGCAAGGGTCGGGCTTCCCCGGAAGAGAATCGGGACCCGGAGGGGTCGGCTCACCCCTCAGGGAGAGGCCGGACCCGCAAGGGGGGCCAGACCCGCAAGGGGGGCCAGGCCCGGAAGGGGCGGGCTTACCGCGAGTGGGGGCCAGCCCCGGAGGGGGGCCGGACCCGGAGGGGTTGCGCTTGCCCCGGAAGGGTCGGGCGGATGGTGTGGCGGGGTGGGGGTGGGCCGGTCTGGGGTGGTGGGCTCGTTCCGGGGGGGCGGGGGTGGAACGGGTGGGGTGCCCGGGGCTGGCGGGGGAGGCGGCGAGGTGGGGTGCGTGGGGGCCGTGTCGGCCGGCGTGGTGGGTTGGGCTAGTGGTGGGGGACCGTGTGCCGGGGCTGGCCGGGTGCCGTTTTCGGAATATCGTATTCCGCATATGCCGTGGCCTCCGGCTCCGTTTCCTCGTCAATGACGCGTGCGCCCGGCTGACCGTTTGCCCGATTCTTTGAGCGGCCGGGGCGAGGGCGTTCGCGGGGCGCCGGGTGATCGATTCGGGCGTTGACGGATGGGGTGCGCCGAATGGGGCCTCGTAGCCGACGGCAAGGTCGCACGACTTCCACGGGTTCCGTTCTTCGCCGCCCCCGGGGCGGGGCGGGGATATCGCAGCGTCTTTGCGGAACGTGTTCGTTCGTACGGTACGGACAAATCTTTCGTACGGTCCGCACAATGCGGCACACGTTCCGCACGCGGCGGACACTGGCGTACCCATCCGCCCCGGCATCCGGCGTCGCATACTGCACCGCTCTGGATGCGAATGTCGAACTGCGAGTGGCAGCGAAGACGCGACCGTCGCAGACGCGCGTCGGCACACCCGTGAATTGACTCCCCTCCCGCTCCCGGGCCGCGCCGCGACGTCGTTCGCTCGGCCGGCGGGAGGCGCGGACACGGGGCCGTCGCGGGCCCCGTCGAGGCCGCACACCCCCGGCCCCACCAGCGCGAAAGCCCGCGTGACGACCTCGCGAGCCGGCCCTACCCCGCCGCCGGGCCCTCGGCGGGGCCGGGCCGCCGCACCGGGCCGTACAGACGCCCGGCGGGCCGTGGCCGGGCCCGTCGGGCGGGTACGGGACCTGGCGGGTCGGCACCGTGTGTCCACGTGCTTCGACAAAGGAGTTCCCGGTCGATTCCCGGGAGTTTGCGGAGGCTCCCCGTGTTTAAGTCCGGGGTTTCCCGAGGCGCCGGTTCGGGTCGTGGGGCGTTCCGGGAGGCGGCGCGCACCCGGGGCGGTCGCGTACGGCGTCCCCGTACGGCCAGCGGAGCTCCGCTGTCGCGTACGTGACCCGGGGATAGCCGCGATTGCTCGGGGATAGCGGAGTTAGCCCGGGCCGCGCGCGGCGAGAGGTGGGGCGATCACAGCGCGTCTCCGACGGGCCGACCACGGATGATCTCCAGACGATCCAGATGCGTGACCCTGGTCACAACTCCCGGTATTAGCCAGGAAATACGCGTCTTGAAATCCGCGATCGAATTTGCGAACCGCCGATCTCTTGTTACCGTTCTAGGAGCCCGGTCGCTGGTGCATCCCCCGTCGCCAGCGACCGGGCGCTTCCATGCCCGGCCGACGTCGCCGGCAGCGCGGAGGAGCGCGTGGCCCCCGGCCCGCTCATCCCGCCCCGGGCGACCCGCAGTTGCCGCCCCGAGCCTTGCGTGGCCGCCACGCCCGAGGAACCCATCACGGTACGCGGCCCGAGGCCGCACACCGTATCCGCACCCCGCGTCCCGGGCCCCACGCCCCGGACAGCCGCCGCCTTCTGGCTGCCCGTCAGCCGCGCCACCATCCGCCGGCCCCGCCGCAGCGCCTCGCGGGGCTGCGCCTCGCGGCGGGACCACGGCCGTTCGGGTCCTTGCTCGCCGGACCGGCCCCCGCCACGGGCCGCCCCCGGGCCGAGCACGCCCAGCCGAGCACGCCAGCTGCGCCCCGCCACGACGGGCTCCACGACGGGCCGCGCCCCACTCGGACCGCAGCACGGGCCACTTCCCCGACCGACCACGCCCAGGCCGCCGCCGTGGCCCGCCCCCGGCTCTCCGTCGGCTCGCGGCTCCGGTCCCGGCTCGGGCGTGCCGTCGCGGGCGCCGAGGTCGCCGCGTACACCCGCGACGGGGCGTTCCACGGGACCGTACGCGGCCTCCGACGGCACGCCCGGCGGGCTGGGCCGTGCGTACCGCCCGCGGCGCCCTCGCGGCGAACGCGGCACGCCCCGCCACCGCCCACGCCGGGCCGGCCCCCGCCCCGGCGGTCCTGGCGCTCCCCGGCACACCCCTCACGCCGCCCGCGGCATCGGCGCCCGCACCGCGCCGGCCCCTCGATCGCGTCCGGCCCCGTGCGCTGGGCGCCAGCCCCGATACGTCGGACCCCGCCCACGGCGCCGCTGCTCGTGGCACCCGCACCGGCCCACGTCGCACCGCCGCGCCGGCTGCCCGGCCACTGCCGTCCGGCGTCCACCGGTCCTCCGGACCCGTGCCGTTCGGACGTCGCCGGGCCCCGGGGCCTGCACCTGGGCCCCGGCCCCACGTACCCCACAGCCGTTCGTCGCCGGCGCACCCGTGGGTCGCCGCGCCTCGCCACCGCCGCGCTTCGCCACCGCTGCGCCGGGCCGGCCGGTATCGCGCCGGGCGCGGCCGACGGCGGTGGCTGGCTCGGGCCGGGGGTGGCCGGCGGTTCCGGTGAACGGGTGGGTTGGTGCCGGGTGGACCGGCGAGCACCGTGCACTGCGGCTACGGCCCCATCGATACGTGTCGCCGCCGGGTGCGGGGCCCGACCTGGGGCTGGGGCACGTCCGGCCGCCGCCGTGCCATGTCCTGCCGGATGCTTTCCCGCCGGATGCTGAGCCGACCCTGATGGGGTTGGGCCGAGCCCCGCCGAGTCGAGTTGAGCCGGGTCGGGCGAGGCGGGGTCGATCGAGCTGGGGCGGGGGCGGCGTTCGGCTGGGCGGGCCGGTTTTCCTGGGGCACGTCGGGGTCGGGCGGGACGGGGGCGAGCTCAGCCGTGTCGAACCGTATCGAGGCAGGTCAGGGAGGGCGCTGGGTTGGTCGCGGTGGGGTAGGGCCACGTCTGGTCGGGCCAGAGGCGGTCGGGCGGGGCGAGCTCAGCCGTGTCGGGCCAGGTCGGGGTGGGCGCCGGGTTCGTCGCGGCGGGACGGGGTCACGTCCGGTCGAGCCGGGCCGGGCCGGGGTGGGTGCCGGGTCGGTCCCGGCGGGACGGGGTCACGTCGTGTCGGGCCAGAGTCGGTCGGGTCGGAGCGAGCTCGGCCGTATCGGGCTGGGTCGGGGTGCGTGCCGGGTTCGTCGCGGCGGGACGGGGCCACGTCCGGTCGGGCCGGGGGCAGTCGGAGCGGGGCGAGCTCGGCCGTATCGGGCCGGGTCGGGGTGCGTGCCGGGTCGGTCCCGGCGGGACGGGGTCACGTCCGGTCGGGCCGGGGGCAGTCGGAGCGGGGCGAGCTCGGCCGTATCGGGCTGGGTCGGGGTGCGTGCCGGGTTCGTCGCGGTGGGACGGGGTCACGTCCGGTCGGGCCGGGGGCAGTCGGAGCGGGGCCACGTCGGGGTCAGTCGAGGCGTAGCGGGGCGAGCTTGACCGTGTTGCACCGTATCGAGGCAGGTCAGAGGGCTGTACCCAGTCGAGCCGGGGCGGGGCGGTCGAGGCGGGCCCGGTCGGAGTGGGCGCCGGGTCGGTCACGTCAGGTCGGGGCGAGGCCACGTCGGGGCGGGCGAGCTTGACCGCATCGAACTGTGTCGGGGTGGGGCGAGCTCGGCCGTGTCGGGCCGGGTCGGGGTGCGTGCCGGGTCGGTCGCGGCGGGATGAGATGACGTCCGGTCGGGCCGAGGCCAGTCGGGGTGTAGCGGGGCGAGTTCGGCCAGGTCGAACCGTGTCGGGCCAGGTCAGGGTGGGCGCTGGTTGGTCGCGGTGGGGTAGTGCCACGTCCGGTCGGGCCAGAGTCGGTCGGGTCGGGGCGAGCTCGGCCGTGTCGGGCTGGGTCGGGGTGCGTGCCGGGTTCGTCGCGGTGGGACGGGGTCACGTCCGGTCGGGGCGAGGCCAGTCGGAGCGGGGCCACGTCGGGGTCAGTCGCGGCGGGGTGAGGTCACGACCGGTCAAGCCGGGGGCGGTCGGGGCGGGGCCACTTCGGGGCGTAGCGGGGCGAGCTCAGCCGTGTCGAGTGGATGTCGTGTCGGTCGTGGCAGGCCGGGGTTACGTCAGGTCGGGGCGGTCGAGGCGGGCCCGGTCGGAGTGGGCGCCAGTTCGGTCACGTCAGGTCGGGGCGAGGCCGCGTCGAGGCGGGGCGGGGCGGGGCGGCCGAGCTTGATCGCGTCGAACTGTGTCGGGGCGGGGTGAGCTCGGCCAGGTCGAACCGTGTCGGGGCAGGTCAGGGTGGGTTCCAGGTCAGTCACAGTGGGGCAGGGGGCGTGCCAGGTCGGGCCGGAGTCGGTCGAGGCGCGGTCGCGTCAGGCCGGTTGGGTCGGATCGGGGCGGGGTCACGTCAGGCCGGTCGGGGCGGGGTGGGTTCCAGGTCGGCGACGCGTACGCACGTGCCGTGAGGCGACCAGCCACCTCCTTGGCGAGGCGCGAGCCGGTGACGGCCGGGGCCAGCGATGGACGTGGGATCTGTGGTGCTCCGCACCGGGGCGCTGCGAGGCGGACCGGGGTGGAGGGCTGGCGCCGGTTGGGCCAGGCCGAGCCGGGGCGGAGCCGGGCCCGGCCGAAGCAGGGCGCGAGACGGGACGCGCCAGGTCAGACGGGGTACTGGGCTCAGCCGAGCCAGGGCAGAGTCAGAGCGGGGCTGGCCCGGCCGTGGCAGGGCCCGGGGCAGGGCCAGTCGAGCCGGGCGGGCCCGCGAACGGGGCAGGGCCCGGGCCGAGGCGAGGTCGGGGACAGCCGAGGAGGGGCGGGCTGAAGCCGGCCCGGCCGGTCGGCGGTTGACGGGCGACTCGGGTGGCCCACCGGTCGCCGGCCCGACGGTGTGCGCGGGCCCGCCGTCACCCCGGGCCTCATCGGGTTCGGGGGACGCTCGTGCCCTACCGCGCGGTCGTTGCCGCCCTCCGAGCCGCCGAGCACCCACCGCACTGAGGGCGCACCCACCGCACGGAGGCCGCACCCGGCCGCAGCTCAGGGCACCTCGCCGGTGGACTCGCCCTCGCCGGGCCCGCCTCCCTCGCCCCGTCGAGGTCGCGACAGCTCGCCGTCCCACCCCCGATCGCGACCGCCAGGCGGCCCCGCGACGCCCGCACCTGGGAACACGTACCGCCACGACGCCCCCAGGGCGCTACGGCACGGACCTCACCCCCGCCCGGCCCGCACACCACCTCGTGGCCACGCCACCCTCGCGGCCACGCCACCCCGCCGCCACGCGCCGCCAAAAAGGCCGCAGCCGCGAGGCGGCCCGCCCGCACCAACGACCCGCACCACCGCCCACGCCACCCCGCCACCCCGCCACCCCGCCGCCCCGCCGCCCCGGCACCCCGGCACCCCGGCACCCCGGCACCCACAAGGCGATACGGCGACGCGCCCGGCCGCGCCCGGTCTGGCGGCGACTCCCCGACGCGGCACACGCACCCCATCGGAGTCGCCGAAGCTCACCGCCCCCCCCGGTCGCCACCACTGGACGGCCCGTGTTCGAACCACCGGCCCACACCACCGCGACGCCCCCTCCACAGCACCACGACAACGGCCTCGCCTCGGCCCAACGCGCGCGCCCCGTCGAAGTCGCCGCAGGCCACCGCCCTACCCCCAGGTCGCAATCGCGGGCGGCCCGCGCCCGCACCGAGGAACGCGTACCACCGCGACACCGCCCAGGCGCTACGGCACCGGCCTCGCCCCCGCCCCAGCCCGCACACCCCCTCGCGGGCACGCCCCCCGCCGCCACGCGCCGCCAGACCACGACTGCGGCGCGGGCCACCCGCGCCACCGGTCCACACCACCACGCGCTACCGCGACGCCCCTCAGCGACGCAACGGCAACGGCCTCGACCCCGGCCCGGCCCGGCCCGCCCACGCCGTCGGAGTCACCGCAGCTCACCACCCCACCGCCCGACCACCCCCTGGGCGGCCCGCATCCCCGTACGCCACCGCGGCAACCCCACCAGCCGATACGGCGCCACGCCCGGCCTCGCCCACCCGTTCCCTCTGGCCCGCCACCGACCCCGTCGCGGCAGCTCACGACCCCACTCACCGATCACGAACGCCGAGTGGCCCACGTCCGCACCACCGCTCCACACCACCACTCACTCCAGCGACGGCGGCCCCCTGGGCACCAGTACACCGGCCTTGACCCGACGCGACGCCCCCGGCCCGGCCCGGCATAGGTGCCTCACCTGAGCTCGATCGTTGGGTCGGTCGACCCCGGTGTGTACGCGTCTTCTGGGGCCCACGCGCCTTCTGGGGCCAACGGGCCTGACGGGGCGTACCGATCAGCGGTTTCCACGGCCGTCGGGCAGCCGGTCGTCGCCTCGCCCGGCCGTCACCTGGGCCGGGTGTCGCGGCGGGCCGCCAGGCGCCGGCCGCCCGGCCGGTGATCGCGGCCCCGTCCCCGGCGGCCAAGCACCGCGACCCCACGCCGGCCGCCGGCCCCGACCGCCACGCGCCGGCCGCCACACGCCTGCCGCCCGGCCAGGGAGTGACCCCGGGCCCACGGCACGGGCGTACGCGTCGCCCCACCGTCACTCGCCCCACCCGTTCGCCCACGGCCGCCCCCGACAGGCTCACGTCGCCGGCCCCGCGCCGCTCACGGAAGGGGCGTGGCGGCTGGGGGCCACACGGGGGCAGCCGTACGCCGGGACGGGCCGTACGGGGGGGACGGGCCGTACGGGGGGGCGGGGCGTACGGGGGGACGGGCCGTACGGGGGGGGCGGGGCGTACGGGGGGCAGGGCGTACGGGGGGCAGGGCGTACGGCGGAGCGGGGCGTATCGCGGGGCAGCGTGGGTCCGCCGGAGGCTTGTACGGCGGGGCAACGGTCGGGGCAACGAGGGCAGCGGCAGTCGGCGGGGCGGGGCGGGGGCAGCGCCGGGCCGGGCTCAGGCGGGGACGCGGCTCGGGGAGGGAGCGGTGGCGGCTGGCGGGGCCCGCGCGGTGGTGGCTTCGGCGGGGGCACTTCGTCTCGGCGGTCGAGGTGTGGCCCCTTGAGGCGCCACATCACATCTGTCACACAAGCCACTTGCGTCACATTTGAGCGAAGCTTGAGGGTCGATATCAAGCCAGTACCGACGAGTTGATTGCCCGTGCCAGTGACCTGAGCGTGGCGCGATCACGCTTGCACTCTCCGTGATCGCGCGCCCGCGCGACGCTCTCCGCGCGCGCCGTCGGGCCCGACGAGCTCCGGTGGGCAATTGGAGGGTTCCACGGTTACCGCGCGTCCACGGGAGAGGCTGCACACGGGGTCACGGGCGGGCCGCGACGCCCCGTACGCCGCTGGAACGGGGCGCCGCATGGGTGTACGGGGCATTGAAGAACAGAAGACACGAGGCGTCCGGACATGGGCGCGCGAGCGACGCGTCAGCCCCCGCACGACGACGGGCCGGTCACGAACCCGGGCACCAGAGGACCCCGACACGGGCACCCGGCCACGGGCACCCGTCAGCACGGCGGCCCGGACTCGGACGACTCCGACCCGCACGGCTCCGACCCGAAGAACCTCGACCCGAGCGGCTCAGGCGGACCGACACCGGTATCGACACCGGTACGGATACGGGCCCTCGGCCCGGACGGCTCCGGGCTCGGCCAGCCCCACCACGAGCCGCCCTCACCGCGAGCCGCCCCGACGCCCGGCGGCTTCCCCCGCACGCCGCCCCAGCGCGCGCGACGCCAGCACAGGCCGGCTCGGACGCGGGCGAACCGAGCCTACGAACCCCGGCGAGGCCGACCCGGCCTGGCACAACCCCGGCCCGGCACAACCCCGAGCCGACACCACCCCGACCCAGCACGGGCCACCCCGACACCGACCCTCCGACACCGAGCCTCCTCCCGGCCTCACCCGACCCGGCACGGGCCACCCCGACACCGACCCTCCGACACCGAGCCTCCTCCCGGCCTCACCCGACCCGGCACGGGCCACCCCGACACCGGCCCTCCGACACCGAGCCTCCGCCCCCGACCCCACCCGGGGCGGTGCAGGCCACCCCGACACCGACCGCCTCGACACCGACGGCTCCCCCCGTACACGTCCCTCAGCTCGGACGTTCACCAGCGCGCGACACCCACGCCGAAGGCTCCGCCAGCGCGCGGCTCCCCCACCGGTGCCTCCGCCGGCGCGCGGTGGCGACGCGAACGACGGCGATCCGAAGGCCCCCGACCCGGGCGGCTCCCGCGCGAAGAGCGCTGGCGCAGGAACCCGAGACAGACAACCCCGGTGCGAACAACCCCCGCGCGTAAGCCCCGACACACGCACCCCGTGTCACACGGCACCCCGACGCGCACGACCCGATGCGAACCGTCCCGGCGCGGGCGGCCTCAGCCCACCCGGCGCACGCCCCGCCACGCGAGGGCACACCGAGATCGTTGTGCGCCACCCCGCAGCCGCCGACCGTGCCCCGTCACCCGAGGGCGCCTCTCTCGCCAAGCGAAAGACAACCTGTCTCACCTGGGCGACAGGCAACCCGCCCCCGCCTCCCCGATTCCAGACCTCGTCACTTCCCACCGGCACACGCGAGGCGACGACCAACCCCACCCCGGCCCGCGTGGCACGGGGGCCAACCCGTAAGGGTCCCCCCGCGCCACAACCGTCGCCCCGTACACGTACACGCGCCGGACCCGGCACCCCGTACCGACCCACCCGGCACAGCGACCGCCCCCGCACCGGCCCACGCTGCGCGGCGTCCCCCGTGCTCCCGCACGCGGGACCACCACCTCGCCCCCACCCACGCGGAACAGCGACCGACCCGTAGTGGTGCCCGTGCCGCAGCCGTCGCCCCGCACCGGCCCGCGCGAGGCGACGACCGACCCGAGGTGACGACCGACCCCACACCAACCCACGCGGAACGGCGACCGACCCGTAAGGGTCCCCGCGCCGCAGCCGTCACCCCACGCGCGTACACGTGCCGCGGCGGTCTGCTCGCACCGACCCGCGCGGCGGGGCGACCAACCATGAGGACTTCCGCGCCACAGCCGACACCCCGTACGCGTTCACCCGCGCCGAAGCTGTCACTCGTACGCGTACATCTGACCGGGCCGTCGACCCGGGTGAGTCGGCGACGGCGGCGGGCTCGGACGGCGCTGGGCTCGCCCGGCACACCCGAGCCCGCCTTCGCGAGGCCCACACCCACACCGACGACGCCGCCAGCACTGACACCCGTACCGACACCGAAACCCGTACCGCCAGCGACCCGCGCGGCGGTGGGCTCACCAAGCGCTCACGGCACCCGCGCGCCCGGGCACCCACACGGCCGCGCGCCCGCGCACCCCCGCACCGCGCGCCAAGGCCCCCGCGGCCTGGTCGGTGCGGCGGAGCCGAACGTCTCGCGGGGGAGCCGCACGTCTCGCGGGGGAGGCGGGGTGCCTGGGGTGGGACGCGGGAGGAGGCGCGGGTGGGAGGCGGCTCGGGCCGGCCGCCACCCGCGCGGCTGTCGGCGGGGGTCGACGCGCGTCAGCGGGCGCGCGCCGCCGGGGCGGGTCAGTAGGCGAGTTCGCTGCTGCTGCCGCCGGGGGCGCTCGCGCTGGCCTCGACCAGGGCGTCGGCCACGGTGTCGACCTGCGGGAGCCACGGGCGCAGAACGCCTCGGGCGGCCGGGCGGGGAGCACGCTCCCAGCGCACCTGGCCCGCGCCGATCTGCGACGGCGGGAGGGCGACGTAGCCGCCCTCGCCGTGGAACCGCAGCGAGCTGGGCACCCAGTCCTGGCGGTGGAGCAGTTCACCGAGCTGCTCCAGCGAGTACGGGGCGACGAGCAGTGACCACCGGGTGGGCGTGGCGATCACCGGGCCGATGGCGACGCCGGCCCGGTCGAGCGCGGCGACCGCGCGCGCGCCGGCGACGGCGGGCAGGCTCACCGCGCACGGCGCCTGGTTGCCGGTCGCCAGGATGATCGGCGCGGTGGGCCGGTTGGTCCACCACCAGCGCACCATCCGGGCGTCGGTGGTGGCCGCGAGCAGGCCGGGGTCGAAGGGGTGCGCGCCGGGCACCACGCAGTCAGGGTGTGGGCACCCGCACTCGCCGGGCCTGCCTCCTGGGGGGATGCCGACTCCGGGAAGGATCGGCCAGCGCCATTCGGTGGCGCAGGTGAGCGCCGCGCCGAGCAGGGCCGTCCTCCTGCCCCGCCGCATCGAGAACTTGCGTCGCCTTCCGGGGATCTCGCGCATGAGCGCTCGTTCCTTTCCGTGCACGCCGAGGGCTGCGGACTGCCGTACGAGACAGCGGACGATTCATCTCCATGACGTCGCCCGGTCCAGGCGACGCATGGCACTGCGGTGGCACTGCTCACACGGTGGCACTACCGACACTGCTGACACTTCAGGCACTGCGGACGTTACGACTGTTTCGCAACGTCCTTGCGCTTTGCTTGCGCGGTACGGCGCCGGTACACCGCGCCGATTACCTCTCGTGAAACTCACGTCACCGCACGTGCCGAGGGAGTGTCCCTCCCCCACCGTGCTACCCGAGGAGCCCCTTGCGGTCGAGCGTGGACCGTGGCGAGGGGTGGCGTGCGCGGCGCGCCTGCCGACTCGTACTCAGTGTGCGTCCCCCGCCACTGCTGAGGGTGGGCTCGACCGTCATCGATGAAGACGCTCGGACCCGCCATGGGGTTCCGGGTCGACCCAACTGCCCCCGCCCTTCAACAAGTCCATACCCCCCGAGGTGGGTATGACGCGCTGCCGGATGACGACAGTCGACCGCAAATTGACAGCTTGGTGAGCATTTTCAAGACAACTTTGATTCGCCACAGACACCAACAACCCTGCCGGTCCAGTGCTAGACATCACCTTACGGGTGCGTGTACATGTGGAGCATTCATAGCGACGCAACATGACATGGGGGTTTGCGATGCTATTGAGACGAATGCCCCTGCCTCTCGATCTCACCTCGCGGCCCAATAAAGCGCAAAAGATCAGAACAAATACGGGCATACTGCTTGATGAGTTCCGGTACGTCGCCGGTCAGCCCCTATCCAGGGCCGAGAGCGGTCAATCATGAGTGCGCGCCGCATTCCGAAAGCGGCTGGAATCGATCCCTCTCTTCCGGGCCCCTCGCAGAATCCCAGGCCCCCCTCAGCGGCCCCCTCCTCCCCCTCCGACGCCGCTCCGTCGGCGCCACAGCCGGCCTCGGCCCACCCCGCGAGCCCCGCGCGTACGGACTCCGCCGCCGGCACCCCGTACACCGCCGTCCAGGACCGGCTCGCCGGCTGGGTCTCGGACCTCACCACGCTGCACGAGCTCACCGAGCGGCTGGCCCAGGCGGCCACGCTGGACGACGCGTTGCGCGAGATGTTGCGTGCCGGTGCGGCGCTGGTCGGCGCGCGGCGCGGGCTGGCCGCCCTCGAACCCGCCGACGGCCTGGGCCCCGTGTCGACCATCGGCCTCGGCCTCGGGCGGGCCGAACTTGGCCACATCGAGACCATCCCCCGCGCCTCGGGTTCCGTCGGCCGCCTCCTGGACGGGCTCCCCGAACCCGCCGACCCGCCGCGTGCCCGAGGCGAGCGCCCGCCCCCGGGCGCGCCCCACGCCGGCCCGACCGACGGCCGGCCCGCGGGGCACGAGCGGCCCCCCGACGGCCCGCGCGACCGGGCGTACGACGGTCCGCACGGCCAGGCATGCGGGCACGACGAGACCACCGACCGGACTTTCGGGCACGGCCGCGCCCCCGGGCACGGCAGCGCCCCCGGTCTCGGCGGAGCCGGCGAGGGCTGGCCGTACGAGGACGCCCACCCCGACCTGGCGAGCGAGGACGATCTCGACCCGCGCCACCGCGAGGTGGCCGCCCGGCTCGGCTACGCGGCCAGCTACGCCCTGCCGCTGGAGTCGCGCGGGGGCCCGCCGACCCCCGCGTACGACCGGACGCCCCACCCGCCGGGACCCGCCACCCACCCCGACCCGCGGACCGCGCCCGGCCCCGGGCCCGCGCCCGCCACCGACGCCGGCCCAGAGTCCGGCCCCGACGCCGGCCACGGCGCCAGCCGCGCGCGGCGAACCCCGCTCACCTCGGTGAACCCCGCGCTCACGGTTGAACCGGCGCCACCGCGTGGCCGGATCGGGGCCGTGGTCTGGCTGTACGACGAGCCCACCGAACCGACCGCGCGCCAGCGGCATCTGGTCGGCCTCTACTGCCGGTTCGCGGCCGAGCACATCGCCCGCCACGTCGAACTGCGGCGGGCCCGCCGCACGGTGGCCACCCTGCGCGAGGAGCTGCTGCCGAGCCGGCTGCCCCGGGTGCCGGGGGTGCGGCTGGCGGCCCGCCACCACACCGGCCCGTCCGGCGGCGGCGACTGGTACGACGCGCTGCCGCTGCCCGAGGGCGCGCTCGGGCTCAGCGTCGGCGGCGTCACCGGCAGCGGGCCGAGCGCGGTGGCGGCGATGGGACGGTTGCGGGCCTCGCTGCGCGCGTACGCGGTCCTGGAGGGCGAGGACCCGGTGGCCGTCCTGTCCGACCTCGAACTCCTGCTGCGTCTGACCGAGCCCGCCCGCTCGGCGACCGCGCTCTTCGCGTACTGCGAGCCGGCCCACCGCTCGGTGATCCTGGCCGGCGCCGGACACTGCCCGCCGCTGCTCATCGGCCCGGAGCGCACCACGTACGTGGAGACCACGCTGTCCGCGCCGCTGGGCATGCTCGCCTGCTGGGAGGCGCCGAGCGTGGGCGTGCGGCCGGAGCCGGGCGAGACGCTGCTGCTCTACAGCGACGGGCTGCTGCACCGCACCGGCGCGCCGACCGACCAGGCGTTCGCCCGTCTGCACGCGGCGGCGGCCAGCGTGCCCCGGGCCGCGCGGAGCGACCCGGACGCGCTGCTCGACCACGTGCTGCGCGCGGTGCTCCCCGACGGGCCGGACGCCACCGGTGGCCGGGTCGGCGCCGGCGACGAGGACGTCGTCCTGCTGGCAGCGCGCTTCGACTGACCCGGCCCGTGACCGACCGGCGGGGGCCGCCCGTGGGCGCGCGGGGGGCGTGAGACGCGTCACGTGAGCGCGTCACGCCCCGTGTGGGGCTGGGCTCGTGCCGGTTTCGTTTTCGGCCCTCTCCGTCCCGTTGCGTCCCACCCCTGAAGGGGAAGCACCGCTCACCCATACGATGGGTAAGGTCCCCAGGCCCGAGGCCCGGGGCGGTCCAGTTCGAGGAGGAGACGTGACCGAGGAGCCCACTCCGGAGACCCTGGAGAGCGACAAGCCGATCAAGCAGCGCAAGAACGCGCTCTACGCCGGCGTGTCCGACGAGCTCGCCGAGAACATGCAGAGCGGCTGGGCGGACACCGAGCTGCACGATCTGCGGCCGATTCCGCAGGCCGAGCACACCGCGCGGCGCCGTGCCGCGCTCTCCGCGCGCTTCCCCGGCGAGCGCCTGGTGATCCCCGCGGGCAACCTCAGGACCCGCTCGAACGACACCGAGTACAGCTTCCGCGCCTCCAGCGAGTACGCGCACCTGACCGGTGACCTCACCCAGGACGGCGTCCTGGTGCTGGAGCCGACCGGCGCCCAGGGCCACACGGCCACGCTGTACGTGCTGCCGCGCTCCAACCGCGCCAACGGCGAGTTCTGGCTCGACGGCCAGGGCGAGCTGTGGGTGGGTCGCCGCAACAGCCTCGCCGAGGGCGCCCAGCTCTACGGGCTGCCCTGCGCGGACGTCCGCGAGGTCGCCGCCGCGCTGAGCGAGGCGTCCGGTCCGGTACGGATCGTGCGCGGGCACGACGCGGGCCTGGAGGCGGCGCTGACCGACAAGGTCACCGCCGAGCGCGACGAGGAGCTGCGCTCCTTCCTGAGCGAACTGCGCCTGGTCAAGGACGAGTTCGAGATCGCCGAGCTGCAGAAGGCCGTGGACTCCACGGTGCGCGGCTTCGAGGACGTCGTCCGCGTCCTGGACAAGGCCGAGGCGACCTCCGAGCGCTACATCGAGGGCACCTTCTTCCTGCGCGCCCGGGTCGAGGGCAACGACGTCGGCTACGGCTCCATCTGCGCCGCCGGCCCGCACGCCACCACCCTGCACTGGGTGCGCAACGACGGCGCGGTGCGCCCGGGCGAGCTGCTGCTGCTGGACGCCGGCGTGGAGACGCACACCCTCTACACCGCCGACGTCACCCGCACGATGCCGATCGACGGCACGTTCACCGCGCTCCAGCGCAAGATCTACGACGCGGTGTACGCGGCACAGGAGGCGGGCATCGCGGCCGTCCAGCCGGGCGGCAAGTACCGCGACTTCCACGACGCGGCGCAGCGCGTCCTGGTCACGCATCTGGTCGAGTGGGGCCTGGTCGAGGGCCCGGTGGACCGGGTGCTCGAACTCGGTCTCCAGCGCCGCTGGACGCTGCACGGCACCGGTCACATGCTCGGCATCGACGTGCACGACTGCGCGGTCGCGCGGCGCGAGACGTACGCCGACGGCACCCTGGAGCCGGGCATGTGCCTGACCGTGGAGCCGGGCCTGTACTTCCAGGCGGACGATCTGACGGTGCCCGAGGAGTACCGGGGCATCGGCGTCCGGATCGAGGACGACATCCTGGTGACGGAGGACGGCAACCGGAACCTGTCGGCCGCGCTGCCGCGCACCGCCGACGAGATCGAGCTGTGGATGGCCCGCCTCAAGGGCTGACCCCGCGCCCCGCGCGGTGCGGGCCCGCCCGCACCGCGACACCGGCACCCCGTGGCCCGGTGGCGAAGCGTGCGACACGCTTCCCCGCCGGGCCACCCGCGTTCCCCTCCGGCCCGGCCCTCCACCGGGCCACACGCCTTCCCCACCGGGCCGCACACTGTCCCGCCGGGCCTCGCCTGTCCCCGCCGGGCCTCGCCGGTCCCCGTCGGGGCGAGCCCGCCTCGTACGTGCCGGCTCCTACCGGGGCTCCGGAGCCGGTGCGGGAGCCGTGGGCGCCGGGATCGGGTTCCGGCGGGGCTCCGGCCCGGGTGGCGGGGTCTCGGGGCACACCGAGGGGGGGGACGTGGCGCCGGGGGCGAGCGGGTGGCTGAAGACGCCGGCGCGGGCCGCCTCGAAGGTGGCGGCGGCGGTCGTCTCGGCGAGGTGCTGGTCGATGTCGCCGCGCGAGATCAGCAGCCGGTAGTAGAAGGGCGCGCCGAGGGCGGCGATCACCCCCTCGGTGTCGGTGTCCCGGGGCAGTTCGCCGCGCTCGACGGCCCGGTGGACCAGCGCGGCGGCCTGGCAGCGGCGGTCCTGGAAGAAGTCGCGCAGCATCGTGGCGGCGTCGGGGTGGCGGACGGCCGCGACGACGACCGCCTCGATGACGCGACGGTTGCGGGCCGCCCCGTAGAACCGGCCGATCGCGACGGCCAGCGCGCGCAGGTCCGCGCGGAGCGAACCGGTGTCCGGGAGCGTGATCCGGGCGCTCTGCTCGATCATCAACTCGCAGACGATCCGCTCGACGTTGCCCCAGCGGCGGTAGACGGTCGCCAGGTGTACGCCGGCACGTTGGGCGATCTTCTCCATGGTCAGGCCGTTGTAGCCGCCCTCGCCGAGTTCGTCGAAGGTCGCGCCCAGCACGGCCGCGCGAGTACGCGCCGTCCGCCCCCCGGGTCGGACCGTTCCGGGGGTGGGGTCCTCTTCGCTCATGCGCTCCCCAAGTTGCCCTGCACGATCACGGCCCATATTCTCCTAGCCAATCTAACGCGAACGCCCTCGCATTAGATTCGCGTGGCACGCCGTGTGGCAGGGGCCCCACAGGGGAGGACCTCTGCCATGCGGCAGGCTCGCCCCCGCCCGTCGCCGTGCCGCCCGTGCCACCCCGCGCCGCCGGCCCCGCCCTCGCGAGACCACCCGTTCGAGTGGCCCGCGTACCGTGGCCGCCACGACCGGCCTCCCCGTGCCCGACGTGCGCGTGCGCGTCCGGCACGACATCGGCGCCCGCGGGCCGTACGTGTACGTCGTGGCCCGCTTCGCACCGCCCGGGCCCGACGGGTTCGAGCCGCTCAACGCGGTGCCCGCGCGGCGACCGCGCCCGGAGTTCCTGCCCCGGAGTTCCCGCCAGCGCCGCGCGCGGGGCCGCTGGCCGGGCTCGACGGGGTGGCCGCGCTCGTCCTGCTCACCGGCGGCGGCCACCACGCGGCCGACTCCTCCGCGCGCGGATTCCACCGCGCGGGCCGGTGCGCGGGCCGGGCCGCGCTCGTCGGGGCCGGGCTGCCGCCACCGGCCGAGGCGGCCTCCGCCCCGAGACGACCCGGCCGGGCCGTCCGTGGCTGGGCCCCATCCACCGGGCGAGCCGAGGCCGGCGGATCTGAACGACGCCCACGGGACGGCCCATGGGGCGACCCACCAGGCGGGCAGAGCCCGTGGGGCCTGGCCCGGAGTCGCCGGGCCCGCGAGACGGCCCGGGGTCGGCCCGGGTGATCCGCGGGCCGGCCCGAGCCATCCCGGGGCCCGGGGCCGAGGCCGACCCGGGTGACCCCGGACAGGCCCGACCTGACGGAGCGTCACCTGACGGTTTCGCCCGCCCCCTCGGTGGCCCGGCGCACGCCCCCACGCCCTGCGCGTCGGGGCAGCCGGCCCCGGGTGGCGGCCAGGGCCGCGCCGGTGAGCAGCACGCCCGCGCCCGCGACCTGGAGCGGGCCGAAGGACTCGCCGAGGACGAGGGTGGCGCACAGCGTGTTGATGACGGGGACGGTGAACATCATCAGCGAGGCGGTCGCCGGGCCGACCTGCCGCACCCCGCGGTAGTAGAGGACGTTGGCCACGGCCGCCGCGCCGATCGCCAGGTACGCGACGTTCAGCCAGGTACCGACCGGCAGCCGGTCCCACTCGGTGGTGGCCAGGTCGGGCGCCGCCAGCACGCCCAGCAGGACGGCGCCCGCACACGTCGCGTAGGTGGTGGCCCGCAGCGGCGCGATACCGGCCATCACGCGCGGCCCGGCCACCGTGTACGCCGCCCAGCACACCGCGCTGAGCAGGAACAACGCGTCCCCCCACAGCCGTTGGGCGCCACCGCCCGCACCGCCGCCCGCACCCACGAAGAAGACCACCGCCCCGGCCAGCCCGAGCCCGAGGCCCGCGACCCGCCCCAGGTCAGCCCGCTCCCGCCCCGACACCAGCAGGAACGCGCCGGTCAGCACGGGGCTCATGACGGGCACCAGAATCCCGGCATCCAGTGAGGGGGCCAGCGACAGACCCCAGAAGAACAGCCCGTTGTACGCGAAGACCCCCAGCACCCCCGCGGCCATCGCCGGCCACACCCGCCGCGCCGGGACCGGCCCTCGGCCCCGGTCGACGAGTCGAAGGGCCACCAGCAGGGCGAGCGCGCCACCGCCGAAGCGCAGGAAGGCGGCCACCGGGTGCGGCACGTCCCCCACCACCGTCTTGGAGCTGGAGAACGACACCCCCCACAGCACCATGGTCGTCATCAACAGCGAGTACGGGTTGCCGGCGCGCTGACGTGGGTCCATGCCCGGCACTGTGCCGAGCACCGACACCGCCCGCCTTGAACGCTGGTGCGCCCGGCACAATGACCGCATGTCAGACGGGGAGAACCGGGCACGGTACTGGCGGGACGGGGCGCGACCGCTGGAGGCCATGCACGCGCTCTTCCACGACCACGTCTACGCGCCGCACAGCCACGACACGTACTCCTTCGGCATCACCGACGAGGGCGCCCAGCGCTTCCGCTGCCGGGGCGCGGAGCACACCAGCGCCGCCGGCATGGTGATGGCGTTCAACCCCGACGAGGTGCACGACGGACGCGCGGCGGCCGAACTCGGCTACCACTACCGCATCGTGCACATCGGCCCGTCCGTCGTCGCCGACATCCTCGCCGACGCGGCCGACGCCACCGACGCCGGTACGCGCACGATGCCGCTGTTCGCGCGCCCCGTGCTGCGCGACCCGTCGCTGGCCGGCGCGCTGGTCCGGCTGCACGCCGCCCTGTTGGGACCGGCCAGCGCCCTCGCCCGGGAGGAGGCGCTCACCTCGGCGGTGCTGGCGATGACCGGGCGCGGCGCGACCCGTGACCCGCGCGTGCGGGCGCTGGCCGACGGCGGGCAGCGGCGGCGGGCCGCGCGGCGGGCCCGCGCCGTCCTGGACGGGGCGCCGCTGGCCCCCGTCTCGGCGGACCACCTGGCCACGGCGGCCGGGTGCAGCCGCTTCGCCCTCTACCGGGCCTTCCGCGCCGAGTACGGCATGGCGCCCAGCGACTACCAGCGCCTGCTGCGCCTGCGCCACGCGCGATCCCTGCTGACCAGCGGCGCGCCACTGGCCGACGCCGCCACCGGCGCGGGCTTCGCCGACCAGGCGCATCTGCACCGCTGGTTCAAGCGCGCGTACGGCATCACGCCCGGCACCTACCAGCGCGCGGCGAGCTGACCGGGGCCCCGGGGGGCGGGGCACCGGGGCGGGACCGGCGTGGGGCCGGGGTGCCTGGGGCCGGGCGGGGCCGGGGTGCCGGGGCCGGGGTGCCGTTCAGGCCGGGCGGAAGTGGAAGCTCTGGTCGGCGGAGTCGGCGCACGGGACCTGCACGACCTCGGCGCCCCGAGTACGGGGCGGCAGCAGACCCAGGCACTGGCCGCTGTCCACGGGGCGCATCCGGTACCCGCCACGGAACGGCTCCAGGCGGAACTGCATGCGCGCCACATCCGTGCACGCGCCCGGCGACAGCAACTCCTCGCCCTCCTCCGCGCTCGCCGGCTCGTCCACTCCCAGACAGCCCCGGCCGTGCGCCGGGTGATGCCACTGGACGCGGTAGACCGCGCCCCGGACGTGCTCCAGGTAGACCCGGGGCCGGGGCGCCTCGGCGCACGGCAACTGCACGGCGATCTCCCGGTCGGTGCGGTGGTTGCGCTCCCGCCCCTCGGTGACACACAGGGTCGCCGACCCCGCCGGACGCATCGTCACCCACCCACCGGCCAGCGGCGCGTCCCGATCCCCGGGCGGCGCGACGGACTCGTCCGGGGCCGGGCCCGTGCCGTCGGCGCCCGACGGGGCGGCGGCGGTCGCGGTCGGCCCGGTGGCGGTCGCCTCCGGCCTGGTGGCGGGACCGGTCACGGCCGGCGGGACGGGTACCGTCGCGGCCGGAGCCGACGGCGTACCGGCCCCGGCCCCCTCGATCCGCGTCCCGCTCCCGCACCCCACGAGCCCCCACGCGAGCGCCCCGACCACGACGCCCGCACCCACGACACGAGCACCCCGCCACCCGGGCCACCCGAACCGCCCGTCACGCCCGTGGACGGTACGGGCCCCGGGCCGGGCCACGTCCCGCGCACGACCCCCCGGCCGCCCGCGACCCACCTCGCCATCGGGGTCTGATCGGCGGGTCGGAGTCACACCGTCGGCAGGCGTACGCGTCACCGTCGCATCACCACGCACGGTTCCCTCCTCCGTCTCGAAGTCACTCACAGAGCTGACGTAGCGCCATAATCAAGGGAGTTGGTCCAGGGGGACGGCACATGGGATCGGCGCCCGATCCACCCCCGCGCCACCGACGCCCCGCCCGACGCGAGCCGCCCCGCCCTCACCCCCCGCATCCGAAGAGGCCCGAACCGGCCCCCGGGTTGCGTGCCGACATACCCGACCTGAGCACCCGTCGCCGCCACCGGCGTACGCCAACTCGACTGTTCCGTAGGCGACTTCGGGGAAACCTACGGAGTCGAACCGTCCGGACGGGTGTGCCGATGCCCGCCATGACGACGAACGACACGCCGGCCGGCCTGCCGCCGGTCGACTGGCAGCCAGCCGCCCTGCCGCGACTGACCGACCTCGCCGCCGAGGACGACCGGGTACACGCGGTACGCCCACACGGTTCGTCGACGGGCGACGGGCGACCTCGACGCGTGGTCCGACCTCGACATCACGCTGATCACCCCGGACCCGGTGACGGTGGCCGGGGCGTTCACCGAGCGCGTCGGCGAACGCCTGGCGCCGCTGTTCCCGTGCGGGAGGCCGAGCGCGGTGCGGGGGGCGAGTGCGGCGGGCTGGTGGGAGCTGGTTCGTACGAGTCGGTTCGTACGAGTCGGTCCGGGCGAGCCGCCGGTTCGTACGCGGGGGGCCGGGGACGTTTCCGGGCGTGGGCTCGTGGGGCCCGCCACGGGCGCGACCGGCCGGGGCGGGGTGGGGCAGGGCGGGGCGGGGCTCAGCGTGTGGTCAGGACGCCATGAACGGGGCGTCGTCGCGCCACTTGAGGATCTTGTCGAAGCTGACGACGGCGCCGCTGTGGCCGGGGCGGTCGCGGTAGTGGACGCGGTCGGTGAGCTCCTCGATGAGGAACAGGCCCCGCCCGTGTTCGGCGAGGGCCGCCTCGCGGGGCGCGGACTGTCGCGCCGGGCGCGCGGGCGCCTGGCACACCGACTGGGGGGCGCGGGCGGCGTGCGCGGCCAGCGCGCGGGCGGGGCGGCTCCGGGTGAAGCCGGGACCGGAGTCGGTGACCTCGATACGGCAGGTGTCGCCGTCGATGAAGGCCGTCACGCGGTAGTCGGCGGTCGACGCGTCGCCGCCGTGCTCGACGGCGTTGGCACAAGCTTCGGAGAGGGCGAGGGAAAGGTCGTAGGAGACGTCCGGGTCCACACCCGCCGTCTCCATGGCGCCAACCAGAAGGCGCCGGGCGAGGGGCACGCTCGCGGCCTCGCGCCGCAGATGGAGGGACCACCAGATGCTCATGCTCCAGCCTCCCGGTCGCGGCTCGACATATCGATACGTATTGCCTGTCCCCAAGGTCGGTAAGCACCCGTCCGGTGTGACTACCCTCATTCGGCGGATGCGGTTGAGGGCGTAAGCGGTGTAAGGAAACGAGGCGCGAGGCCATCCGTGTGACACGGGTGGCGCCCCCGGCACCCCTCCGGACCCCGCCTCAGGACCGCCCCGACCGCGCGTCCGGGACGGGGCGCACAAGCCGCCCACCGAAGCACACTCCACCCAACGCGTACGCCCCCCACCCGCACGACCCACCCACCCACAGCCCGCCCCACCACGACCCACCCCACCCCCGCCAGCACACTGGCCGACCGCCGCCACCCCCACACCGGTGACCTGCCCCATCACCAACCCACCCCCGCGCCCCACCTCCCGCGTACCGCCCAAGGCCCCACACGCCAGCGCCGCCCGCGCCCGCGCGCATCCGCCCCACGCCTTCACCCGACCCGTACGCGCCCCGCCCACCCCACGCACGGTGGACCGCCACACCCGGCCCACCCACACGCCGGCCCCCGGCACGCCGCACGCCCCACACCGCCCGAGCCCCCGGCTCACGGCCCCCCGCCCACCTGTCGCGCGCCGCGCCACACCCCCCACCACCTCGCGGCGCACCGGCCCGTTCCCCACCGGGCCGCCGGAACACGGACACGCGCACCACCACACCGGCCGTCCCCGTCTACTCGCTCAGCGCCGACTTCGTCCGGCGCGAACACCTCCACACCTCACCAACCCCGCTGCCGCACACACCCACCCCGCCGTACGTCACCGCTCCCACCCGCCCACGTCAGCCCCCACCGAGCGCCGACACCCCCATCCGCACCCGCGCCCCACCTCCCGCGTACGGCCCAGGCCCCGCACACCAACCCCATCCGCACCAGCCAACACCCGGCATCGGCCACCGACCGAACACCAGCCCCCACACCAACGCCCCCCAGCCGCCGCCCGCGTACATCCGCCCCGCGCCAGCGCCTCCGGCCACGCCCCGCGCCCGCCCGAGCACGGCCCCCGGCCGAGCGCCAGCACCCCCACCCCCGCCAGCACACCAGCCGACCGCCGCCACCCCCACGCCGGTGACCTGCCCCATCACCAACCCACCCCCGCCCCACGCCAGCACCCACGTACTCCTCGGCCGACCCGGTACCCGCCCCAGACCACGCGCCCCAACCACACGCCACCCCAGCCGAGCGCCAGCACCGTCCCCACACCCCGGCCGTACGCCGGTGCCCCACCGCTCCAGCCGTGCGCCAGCACCCACCCCCCGCCACACGCCAACACGCGCGTACCCCTCGCTCGACCAGGCACCGGCTCCAGGCGCCACCCCACCCGTGCGCCACCGCCCCACACCCACCCAGCCCCGGCACCAACACCCCGCCACACGCCAACACGCGCGCACCTCTCGCCCGCCCAAGTACCCGCCCCAGGCCACACGCCAGCACCCGCACCCGCACCCGCACCCGCACCCGCACCCACCGAGCTCCAGCACCACGCCCACACCCCGGCCGTGCGCCAACACCCGCCTCCCAAACACGCACCACCCCAGCCGTGCGCCAGCCCCCCCCCGGCCGGGCGCCAGCACCACACCAGCCCTCCCCCGCCCCGGCCGAGCGCCAGCACCCGGCCCCATCGCGCGCCCCCCGGCCGAGCGCCAGCACCCCGCCCCATCGCCCGCCACCCCGGTCGAGCGCCAGCACCACGAACCACCACACCCGCCCCAGCCGAGCGCCAGCACCCAGCCAAGCCGTGCGCCAGCACCCCCCACCCCAGCCGTGAGCCAGCACCCCCCACCCCAGCCGTGCGCCAGCACCCCCCTCCCACGCCTCGGCCAAGCGCCAGCGTCCCGTGGGCCGATCGGGGAAACCTCGGGCGGGGCGGACCCCTGCCGTGGGTGGGGGTTTTGGCCGGTGGGATGATGTCGCAGCCATGTCGTGCCGCACGTCGTTCCGTCTTCATCCCTCGGGGAGCTCCTCGCTCCGGGGGCGGGCGGTGCGTGCCGGCGTGGGGTTGCGGCTGGTGCGGGCCGCGTTCTTCACCACCGTGTGTGTCGCGCTGACCGCCGGCGGGCACGTGCTGGCCTCCTGTGCGTCGGTGCCGGCGTGGACGTTGGGCGTGGCGTGGCTGGTGACGTTCGCGGTGGTGGCGCCGCTGGCGGGGCGACGGCGTTCGTTGCCGGGGATCGCGGCCGGACTCGCGGCCGGGCAACTCGTCCTGCACTCCCTGTTCGCGCTGGCGCAGCGCGGCGTGGCCGGGCTGCCGGCCGTCGGGCACGCGCACACGCACGCCGAGGGCGCGCCGAGCCTGCCGCCCGGTGTGCTGGCCGGCAGCGCGGACGCCCGGCTGATCACCCTGGCATCGCGGCTGGTCTGTGACGAGCCGGGCGGGCTCTCGGTGCCGATGGCGCGGCGGATCGTGAACGACTCCGGGCTGGACCCCGAGCAGCACGCGCAGGCCGGCGCGGGTGCGGTGGTCGCCGCGCGGCACGGGTCCGGGTCGGTCGTCGAGGCCGTGCTGCCCTCGCTGCCCATGCTGCTCGGCCACCTGCTGGCCGCGCTCGCGGCGGGCTGGTTGTTGCGGCGCGGCGACGCCGCCCTGTGGCGGCTCGTCGCGCTGTCCGCCGCGCCGGCCCGCGAGGTCGCCGACGTGGCACTGGTCCGCACCCTGCGAGCCGCGTTCGCGCTGGTGGGCGCGGTGTGCGCGGGGCTGGTCGGCGCGGGCGCCGAGCCCCGCCCGGGGGTGGCCCGCGCCCAGGGCGGCACGCCCGCGCGGCCCCAGGTCCTCGCCCTGCACCACGCCGTGACCCGGCGTGGGCCGCCGCGCTACGACCTGGCGGCCTGACGCGACGCGACCTCTCCGGCTCGGCCGGGGCGGCGGCGCGCGGTCGCTCTTCGCCGTGCTCGCCTTCCCGCAACGCCCCAGGAGATCTCGTCATGAACACCTCGCACCCGACCCCCGCCACCCCGGCCCGTCCCGCTCCCGCCGCGCACCAGGACCGTTCCGCGCGCCGCGTGGGCGGCGCGGGGCGGCGGCTGGCCGTCGCGGGCACGCTCGCGGCCGGCGTCGTCCTGCTGTCCTCGGCCCCGGCCCTGGCGCACGTCAGCGTGCAGCCGGGGGAGGCCGAACAGGGCGGCTACGCGACGATCAACTTCAAGGTGCCCAACGAACGCGACGACGCCTCGACCGTGAAGCTGGAGGTCGCCTTCCCGCTGGACCAGCCGATGTCGTCCGTCATGCCGCAGCCCGTGCCCGGCTGGCAGGTCAAGGTCACCAAGGCCACGCTCGACAAGCCGCTGGAGTCGCACGGCAAGAAGATCACCGAGGCGGTCAACAAGGTCACCTGGACCGCCGACGGCGACGACAAGGGCGTTCAGCCGGGCCAGTTCCAGCAGTTCCCGCTGTCGGTGGGCCAGCTCCCGAAGGCCGACCAGATGGTCTTCAAGGCGCTGCAGACGTACTCCGACAAGGAGGTCGTGCGCTGGATCGAGGAGCCCAAGGAGGGCGCCCCGGAGCCGGAGTCGCCCGCCCCGGTGCTCAAGCTCGTCGCGGCGCCGGCCGCCGACGGCGCCGCCCCGGACGCCGCGTCCGGGCAGCGGAAGGACGGCGACGGCACGACGGCCACGGCGACGAAGGCCGACGACGACAGCGACACCACCGCCCGGGTCCTGGGTGGTATCGGCATCGCGGCCGGTGTCGCGGGTGTGGCCTTCGGTGTCCTCGCCGGCCGCCGCCGCTCGTCCTGACGGCCGCCGACCCGACCGGCCACCGCGGCCGACCAGCCCGCCGACTGACCGCCGCACCGACCCCGCGCCCGGCCACCGCCGCGCGCGGGCGGGCCGCCAGCCCTCCGTGGGAGCCGCACATCCGTCACGGGCGGGCCGCCAGCCCCCCGTACCCGGTCGCCGGGGCCGCGCGCCGGCGGGCCGCCAGCCCGCCGGGTGACCGCCCGGCGCCCCCACCCACCCCTCGACCGGCCCGCGTCCCCTCTCCCGGCCGCGGCCGACTCCACCACCCTCCCGTACCAGCACCCTTTGGAGCAGACTCCATGCGTAGCAAGACCGCGGGCGCCGCCCTCGCCACCGTCGCCGCGCTCAGCCTCACCCTCGCCGCCTGTGGCGGGGGCGACTCGGACGACAAGGGCGTCGCCACCGTCAAGACCTCGCCCTCCGTCAAGGACAAGGGCGCGATCGTCCTCGACACCCCGAAGCCCAAGCCCGACCTGGTGCTCACCGACACCGACGGGAAGAAGTTCGACCTGATCGAGCGGACCAAGGGCAAGCCGACCCTGGTCTACTTCGGCTACACCTACTGCCCCGACGTGTGCTCGATGGTGATGAGCAACGTCGCCCTGGCCAAGGCCAAGCTGCCCAAGGCCGACCAGGACAACCTGCAGGTCGTGTTCGTGACCACCGACCCCGACCGGGACACCCCGAAGCGCATGCGCAGCTGGCTCGACGGGCAGGGCGGAAAGTCGTTCACCGGTCTGACCGGCGACATCGAGACCATCCAGGCCGCCGCGAAGCCGCTCGGCATCTTCATCGAGAAGCCGAAGAAGGAGAAGGACGGCTCGATCACGGTCAACCACGGCGCGGAGGTCATCGGCTTCTCGCCCAAGGACGACCAGGGCCACTGGCTGTACATGACCGAGACCACCACCACGGCCTACAGCCGGGAGCTGCCGAGCATCGTGAAGGGGCAGAACCCGTGACCCGCGCGCCCGAGGGCCCCGACCGACCACAGGGCCCCCGCGCGCGCCGGGTGTCGAAGACGTCGCTGGCCGCCGCCGCCTCGCTCGCGCTCGGGCTGGGCGGGGTGGCGCTGACCGCGTGTGGCGCGGACGACGACGCGAAGGGCGGCAGCCCGAGGCTGGCCGTCTCCGGCGCGTACCTGCCGCAGCCGCCGACCCCGGACATCGCGGCCGGCTATCTGAGCGTGCGCAACTCCGGCGGCGACGCCGACCGGCTCACCTCGGTGACCACGGCGCTCTCCGACACCGTGACCATGCACACCACCCAGGGCTCGGCCATGCGCAAGGTGACCGGGTTCGAGGTGCCGGCGGGCGGCGAACTCACCCTCGCCCGTGGTGGCGACCACCTGATGCTGGAGAAGCTCACCCGCCAGCCGAAGGTGGGCGAGACCGTCACGCTGACCCTGCACTTCGCCTCGTCCCCGGCGATCGAGGTCCGGGTTCCGGTCAAGCCGACGTCGTACCAGCCCGAGGACTGACCATGCCCGCGACCCCCGCCCCCGCCCCCGCCCCGGCCGTCCACCGGCCGGGGCCCGCGCGCGCCGACCGCTGGTCGTGCTCGGCACGCTGCTCGCGGCGCTGCTGTGCGCGCTCGGCCTCGGCGCGTCCCCGGCCGCCGCGCACGCCGCGCTGACCGGGACCGATCCCGCGAAGGACACGGTGCTGCGGGAGGCGCCCGACCGCGTCACGCTCACCTTCTCGGAGGGCGTGCTGCTCTCGGACGACTCGGTGCGGGTCCTCGACCCGCGGGGGGCGCGGGTGGACACCGGCAAGCCGGCACACGTGGCCGGCGCATCGTCCACGGCCTCCGTGGCCCTGCGGCCCGGTCTGCCGCGGGGCACGTTCACGGTGGCCTGGCAGGCGGTCTCGGAGGACAGCCACCCGGTGGGCGGCGCGTTCACCTTCTCCGTCGGCGCGCCGTCCAAGACCTCCGTCACGCTGCCGAGCGCCGAGCCCGACGCCACGGTCTCGGCGCTCTACGGCATCGGCCGGTACGCGGCGTACGCCGGGTTCGTGCTGCTGGTGGGCGCGTGCGTGTTCGCCGGGCGCTGCCACTCCTCGCGCGCCGTGCAGCGGGTCGCGGCCACCGGCTGGGTGACGCTGTTCGCCGCCACGCTCGCGCTGTTGCTGCTGCGTGGCCCCTACGCCAGCAACGGCCGGGGGCTGGGCGCCGCGTTCGATCTCGGCCTGCTGCGGGACGTGCTCGACACCAAGCCGGGCACGGCGCTGCTCTACCGGCTGCTGCTGTTGGCCGCGGCGGCGGTGTGCATGGCGGTGCTCTTCGGTTCGTACGCGCCCACCGGCGACGGCCCGGGCCCGAACGGCCGGGGCGCGCGGCCGGCCGCCGGGGGCCTGTCCCGCCCCGGGGCCGCGTCCAGGGCCGGTGCGGGGCGGGCCGGGCGGCCCGAACTGGCGTGGGCCGTCGGCGTCGGGGGCGCCCTGGTCGCCGGTGGGCTGGCGGCCACCTGGGCGCTGGCCGAGCACGCGTCGGTGGGCATCCAGAAGTCGCTGGCGGTGCCGGTGGACGTGCTGCACCTGCTGGCCGTCGCCGTGTGGCTGGGCGGCCTGACCGCCCTGCTGGTCGCGCTGCGGACCGAGACGCGGCTGCCCCGGCGCGCGGTGCGGCGCTTCTCGCGGCTGGCGTTCGCCTCGGTGGTGGTGCTCGCGGCCACCGGGCTCTACCAGTCGTGGCGTCAGGTCGGCTCCTGGCACGCGCTGACCGACACCTCCTACGGGCGCTGGCTGCTGGTCAAGGTCGGGCTCGTGGCGCTGCTGGTCGGGGTGGCCTGGTTCTCCCGCCGCTGGACCGCTCGACTCGACGCGGCGCCCGCCAAGCGCGAGAGCCCCGCCCCGGGCAGGGCCCCCGGCCGGGGCCAGGAGCGGGCGGAGCCCGACCCCGGGGCCCGGCCCCCGGCGCGGGCCGCCGCCGCGACGGAGGCCGGCCCCAAAGCCACCGGCCAGGGCGCGCCGGCCAACAAGCGGGGCCGGGACGCCCAGCTCGCCCGGCAGCGGGCGGCCGTCCACGCGACCCGCACCCGCCGCGAGCGCGACGCGGACCCGGCCCGCCGCGAGCTGCGCCGCTCGGTGGCGGTCGAGACCGCCATCGCCGTCGTGCTGCTGGCGGTCACCACCGTGCTCACCGGCACCCAGCCGGGCCGCGCGCAGACCGAACAGGACGCGGCGGGCCCGGCCGCCACCTCGGGGCCGCTGACCGTACGCGTCCCGTACGACACCGGGGGCCCGGCCGGGCGCGGCACCGTCGAGGTGACGTTGGACCCGGGGCGCGCGGGCGACAACACCTTCCACGCCTATCTCACCAACCCCGCCGGAAAGCCCGCCGACGTCCCCGAACTCAAGGCGTCCCTCACGCTCCAGGAGCGCGGCATCGGCCCGCTCGGGGTGTCCCTGAACCGCGTCTCGGCGGGCCACTGGAGCGCGACCGGCGTCCAACTCCCCATGCCAGGCGACTGGCAGCTCTCCCTGACCGTACGCACCTCCGACATCGACCAGGTGACGGAGACCGACACCGTGAAGGTCGGACCATGACCCAGGACTCCCTCTCCCGCCGCCGACTGCTGGGCACCGCCGGCGCGGCGGGCGCGGCCGGCCTCGTCGCCGGTGGCGCGAGCGCCGTCGCGGCGGACCGCGCGACCCGCGACGACACCGAGACCACCGCGCTGACCAGCATCGGCACCTCCACCGTGGCCTTCGACGGCGAGCCGCGCGCACACGGCACCCCGCAGGCCGGCATCCTCACCCCGCACCAGGTCCACGGCCACCTCGTCGCCTTCGACCTCGCCCCGGGCACCGACCGCAAGGCCGCCGCCGCGCTGCTGCGCCGCTGGACCCAGACGGCGCGGCGACTGGCCCGGGGCCGCCGGGTGGAGGGCGAGGCCACCGGCGTCGCCCTGGACGCGGGCCCCTCCTCGCTCACCGTCACCATGGGCTTCGGCCGTGCCTTCTTCGGCAAGGTGGGGCTGACGGCCCAACTGCCGGAGGCGCTCGCCCCGTTGCCCGACTTCTCCGCCGACGTGCTCGACAAGGCCCGCAGCGACGGCGACCTGTGGCTCCAGATCGGCGCCGACGACGGCCTGGTCGCCTTCGACGCGCTGCGCACCCTGCACCGCGTGGCCGGCGAGGTGGTGCGCGTGCGCTGGCAGATGACCGGCTTCAACCGCACCCCGGGCGCCACCGACCAGCCGCGCACCACCCGCAACCTGATGGGTCAGGTGGACGGCACCAACAACCCCAAGCCCGAGGAGGACGACTTCGACACCCGTGTCTTCGTGCCCAGGGGCGGCGACGCGACCTCCCCGGAGTGGATGGCCGGCGGCTCGTACGCGGTCGTGCGCCGCATCCGCATGCTCCTGGACACCTGGGACCACCTCTCGCTCGACCAGCAGGAGCGGGTGATCGGCCGCCGCAAGGCGGACGGCGCGCCGCTCTCGGGCGGCACCGAGACCACGCCCGTGGACCTGGAGAAGTTCAACGGGGACGGTTCGGTCGCCATCCGTGGCGACGCGCACGTGCGGGTCGCGGCGCCGGAGTCCAACCAGGGCGCGGCGATGCTGCGCCGCCCGTACTCGTACCACGACGGCTTCCGCGAGGACGGGCAGCCGGACGCCGGGCTGCTGTTCGTCGCCTGGCAGGCCGACCCGATGCGGGGCTTCGTCCCGGTCCAGCGCAAGCTCGACCGGGGCGACGGCCTCTCCCGCTTCCTGCGCCACGAGGCCAGCGGCCTGTTCGCGGTCCCGGCGGCGGCCACACCGGACGGGTACGTGGGCCAGCCGCTGCTGGAGGGCTGAGCCCGACCCGCCGGGCGCGGGGAGGCGGCGCGCCGCCCCACGCCGGGCGGTGCGCGGTGGCCGGGCCGCTCAGGGCGGGCAGGCCCGGCCACCGGGTTCGCGCGGGGCCGGGGCCGCCCCCCAAGCGGTGCGGCCCCGGCGCCCGCCGCTCGGGGGCGGCCGCTCAGCCGGTGGCGGGGCGCACCTGGTCGGCCGCGTAGTACGCCACCAGCTCCGGCGCCAGCGGGGGCACGGTGAAGGGCGTGCCGCCCGCGCGCAGCGAGCGGGTGGCCAGTTCGCCGGCGGCCACGCTCATCCGGGCGGCCACCGGGGAGGTGTCGGTGGCGCCGCCCTCGCGCGCGAAGCGGCAGAACTCCTCGACGATGCGCCCGTCCGCGCCGCCGTGCGAGCCCTTGGCCTCGGGGACGCGGAACTCCGCGTCGCCGCCCGCCCGGTAGCCCGAGGGGCCGGTGTTCCACAGCCGGACCAGGTCGCCGGGGCCGTCGCCGAAGTTCTCGATGCGACCCTCGGTGCCGATGACGGTGTAGTTGCGGAAGTAGTCGGGGCTGAAGTGGCACTGCTGGTAGGCGGCGATGACGCCGTTGTCCAGCCGCATGTTCATCACCGACACGTCCTCGACGTCCACGACGTGGTGCAGGTCGCGGCGCGCGGTCGGCGGCCAGTCGAACTCGCGCAGCCAGCCGTCCGGGCGCGGGGTGTCCGGCTCGCGGCGCGGCAGGTCGCCGTAGACCATCAGGTCGCCCAGCGCGTTGACCCGCTCGGTGTAGCCGCCGGCCAGCCAGTGCACCACGTCGATGTCGTGCGCCGCCTTCTGGAGCAGCAGCCCCGTGGTACGCCGCCGGTCGGCGTGCCAGTCCTTGAAGTAGTAGTCCCCGCCGTACGAGACGAAGTGGCGCACCCACACGGTCTTGGGCTCGCCGATGTCGCCGCGCGCGATCAGGTCGCGCATCAGCCGCACCACGCCCATGTGCCGCATGTTGTGGCCGACGTAGAGCCGGGTGCCGCTGTCGTAGCCGGCGCGCAGGATCGCGTCGCACTGCTCGACGGTGATGCCCAGCGGCTTCTCCACGTACGCCGGCTTGCCCGCGCCCAGCGCCGCGACGGCGACGGCCTCGTGGGTGTCGTCGGGGGTGGCGACGATGACCGCGTCGATGCCCGGGTCGTCCAGGAGCGCGCGGTAGTCCGCGACGGCCCGCGCGCCCTCGAACCGCTCGGGCACCTTCGCGCGCACGGCCGCGTCGGTGTCGGCCACGGCGGCCACGACGCTGCCCCGGCCGGGCCGGTGCGCGGCGACGGCCAGGTTGGCGCGCAGCCCCAGACCGATCACGCCGATGCGCAGGTCTTCCATGTCTGTCATCCCTTCGTCCCTTCGTCCTTCGTCGACCGGCGCGCCCCGGCACCTCGGGGGGCGCCGGCGCGCACGGGCCGCTCTCCCGGTGCGGTGGCCGCCGCGCCCCGCCGCGCTCCCCCTACTTGCCCTTCTTCGCCTTCTTCTCGCTGGCCAGCGACTGCTCGTACTCCTTGCGGATGCGGTCGCCGCCGCCCGAACGCCAGCTCCTGACCAGCCCGTCGAAGTCGGAGAGCGACTTGCGGCCGGCGATGATGTCGAGCACGCCGTCGTTGAGGGCCTTGGACAGGGACGCGCCCTTGTCGGCGTTGGTGTCGGAGTAGTGGCCGATGACCGGGCTGGCCTGGCCGATCTTGAGGAGTTCCTGCTGCCAGCCGTGGATGCGCCGGGTCAGGTCGGGCTTGCCCGGCAGGTAGAGGTACTCGGGGGCGTTGGCGAGGAAGGCCAGCGGCATGGCGGTGGTCAGGGCCTCGGCGCTGCCCTTCTCGGTCAGCTCGACGTCGCCGGCGCCGGTGCGCCGGTGGTGGGTGCCCTCGATGCCGTTCTCCAGGAACAGCCGCTCCTCGGTGCCGAACGGGGCGGCCAGGTAGTCGAGCACGCCCAGCAGGGTGGGGATGCGTTCCTTGTCGACGCCCTCGCTGATGGCGGTGAAGCCGACCGAGCCGGCGCCGAAGTCGAAGTGCGCGGTGACCCCGGGCTTGGCGGCGAACGGCACGATGACGCCGAACGGGAAGTCGTACGTCTTCACGTCCACCAGGAACGAGGGGAAGGACTGGACGTAGGCGCCGAGGGTGCCCTGGGCCATCTTCTCGCGGGTGGTGGTCAGGTTCGGGTCCGGCCAGAACAGTCCGGCCTCGAACACCTTGACCGCGAATTCGAGGGCCTCACGGTATTCGTCGGTCTCGTGTCGGGCGGTGAGCTTCCCGTCGTCAAGGCGCCAGCTCGACGGCGCCCCGAACCACTGCGCGAACATGTTGTGCGCGTTGACGTACGCCGGTTCCAGCACGTACTTCTTGCGCCGGGTGTCCAGGAGTTCCTTGCCCTTGTCGAGAAAGTCCTGGGCGCTGGAGAAGGTGGCGCCGCCGACCGGCTTCCAGAAGTCCTCGTTGATGACGTAGATCTGCCCCATGCGCCCGTACGCGACGGGCACTCCGGCGATCTTCCCGTTGATGACGGCCGTCTTCCACGCGTAGTCGGGAAGATTGGCGAGATTGGGGTACTTCTTGACGGCGTCGCCCGACAGGTGCGAGGTCAGGTCGTGGAACTTGGCCTGCAGGAGTTGCGGCACCTTGCGCAGTCCCTGGTTGGGCGGGAACCACACGAGATCGGGAATGTCACCGCTGGCGATGATGGCGTTGAACTTCGTCAGATAGGCGTCGGCGCCGCTGTCCACGACGATGTTCATCTTGAGCTCGGAGCCGAGTCGTCTGTTCAGCTCCTTCCAGTAGCCGTTGCGGCCCATGGCGGGTGCCGGCGTGGTGAACGTCTCGGTCAGCGCGCTGATCGTCTCGCCGTCGCCGGGCGGCTTGGCCACCGAGCGCACCAGCTTCTTCGGGTAGCGCAGGTACGCCGCGTCCAGGCCCTCGGCGCTGCCCGCCAGGTCGGCCGGCGCGACGTTGGCCGGCACGTACGTGGGCAGCTTGACCTTGCGGAATCCCTCGGCGCCCTTACCGGTGGCGGTCGTCCCGGCCCCGCAGCCGGTGAGCGTGCCGAGCCCGGTGACCGCGATGCCGGCGGCGCCGGCCACGCCGAGGAAGCGGCGCCGGTCGAGCCGGTTCAGGGCGGCGAAGGTGCCCTGGTGCGCGTCTCGCGACTCCTGCCGACCAACTGCCTGCACGCTGTTCACCTGCTGTCTGTCGGTGTGCTGAGGGGACATGGGGAGTTCTCCTGACGGGCCGGACGTGAGGGTGCGGTCACAGGTGCCGCGACGACAGGGGCGACGGGCTTTCTCAGCCCTTGACCGCGCCGGTGAGCACGCCCTTCGCGAAGTACTTCTGGAGGAAGGGGTACACGCTCAGAATGGGAATGAGCGCGAGGATGAGCACGGCCATCTGGAGGGAGATGGACGGCGGAAGCTGGCTGACGCCCAACGCCTTGGCGTTGATGCTCTCGCCCTGCACGACGTAGGAGCGCAGGACGACCTGGAGCGGGTACTTGCCGGAGTCGTTGAGGAAGAGCAGCGCGTTGAAGAAGCTGTTCCAGTAGCTGACGCCGTAGAACAGGCCGACGACCGCGATGACCGCCTTGGACAGCGGCAGCACGACCCGGCACAGAATGGTCAGTTCGCCGGCGCCGTCCAGGCGCGCCGCCTCGTACAGCTCGGTCGGAATTCCCTGGAAGAACGCCCGGACGACGATGACGTTGAAGACGTTCAACAACACCGGCAGGACCAGTGAGGCGTAACTGTCCAGCATGCCGAATTCCTGCACCACCAGATAGGTGGGAATGATGCCGGGCGTGAACAGGAACGTGCCGAGGACCAGCAGCAGGATCGGCTTCCCGCCGACCATGCCGGGCCGGGACAGGCCGTAGGCCAGGGCGACGGTGCAGATCACGCTCAGGGCCGTGCCGACCACCGTGACCCCGATGCTGACCATCGCGGCCCGGGTCACCACGCCGCCCTGGAGGAGCACGTTGTACGCCTCGAACGTCGGGTGCTCGGGGATGAGCACGTAGCCGCCGTTGGCGTCGAGTTCCTCCTGGCCGGCCAGGCTGGTGCCGAGCGCGAGCAGGAAGGGGTAGCCGACGGCCACCACGATCAGGATCAGGGCGATCGCCTTGGCGCCCTGGCCGTACCAGGTGGGCCGCTCCATCCACGGCGGGCGCTCGGGGCGCGGCCGGCGGCGGAGGCGGGGGGTGCCGGGGCGCCGGTCGGCGGGGGGCTTGCGCGGGGACAGCAGCGAGGTGGTCACTTGTACACTCCCTGCTCGCCGAAGCGGTGGGCCAGCTTGTTCGCGGCGAGGATCAGCACCAGGCCGATCACGCCCTTCATCAGTCCGGCGGCCGTGCTCATGCCCCAGTCACCGTCCACGACGCCGTGGAAGTAGACGTAGGTGTCGAGGACTTCGGACGCCTCGGCGCCCACCGCCTCCCGCTGGAGCAGCATCTGCTCGAAGCCGACGTTGAGGATGTCGCCCAGGCGCAGGATCAGCAGCATGATGATCACCGGCCGGATGCCCGGCAGCGTCACGTGCCACATCCGCCGCCAGGGCCCCGCGCCGTCCATGGCCGCCGACTCGTACTGCGCGGTGTCGATGGAGGCCATCGCGGCCAGGAAGATGATCGCCCCCCAGCCGCAGTCCTTCCAGATCATCTGGGAGGTGACCAGCAGCTTGAACGTGTCGGGGTTGGTCATGATGTTGCCGACGGCGACCCCGTTGTCGTTGAGGAAGCTGCTCACGGTGCCGGTGCCACCGAGCACCTGCTTGAACATCGCCACCACCACGACCCAGGACAGGAAGTGCGGCAGGTAGACCACGGTCTGCACGAAGCGCCGCAACGTCTCGCCGACCAGCGAGTTCAGCAGCAGGGCCAGCGCGATCGGCGCGGGGAAGTACAACAGCAGTTGGAGCGCGGTGATCTCCAACGTGTTGTAGACCGCCGTCCAGAACTCCGGCTGCTCGGTGAGCGCGACGAAGTTCCGCATGCCCACGTACGGGCTGTGCTTGAAGCCCAGGAACGGCTGGTAGTCCTGGAAGGCGATGACGTTGCCGAGCAGCGGCAGGTAGAAGAAGGCCCCGAAGTACGCCACGCCGGGCAGGCACAGTGCCAACAGCACCCGGTCGCGGCGCAGTCGGTGGCGCAGCGGAATGCGACCGGGCTTGCGCTGAGCCCGCCCTCCCTTCGGGCTGGGGGCCGCAGAGGGCGGGGCTTCGTGCTGCGACGTGCCCGGACGGGCAGACGAGGAAACGGAAGCCGTCACATTCACCTCCGGCAGTGAGAGCGAGAGCGGATGCGGGGCAGCCCGCCCGTGGCACGCGGTGAGCGCCGTGCGGGGAGTGCGACTGCCGAGTCCTCGCGGTCGGAGCACGTCGGGGCGCACGGCCGGAAGCCGTACGCGGCGACGTTCACCACGAGGAGGCTTCATCTTGCACGCCACTGCTCGAAGGTGACAAGAGGTGTTCATAAAGTTCTGGAAACGCGCAGAATCACACTCCACTGCGCGTGACCTGGGGCGGTGGTGCCGCCCCAGGCGGGACTCACGCCTGGATGACGGTCACCCCACGCTCCTCGAACCGCTTGGCCTGCTCGGGCGCGTTCGAGTCCGTGACCAGCACGTCGATGGCGCTCACCGGGCAGATCCGGGCGAACGCCTGCTCGCCCAGCTTGGAGCTGTCCGCCACCACCACGAGCTTGCGGGCCTGCCCCGCCAGCAGCGCGTTGATGCTCGCTTCGCCCTCGTCGTGCGCACTGGCGCCGAGTTCGGCGTCCAGCGCCCCCACCCCGATGAACGCGATGTCCAGGCTGATCTCCCGCAGGATGTGCCCGGCCAACGGCCCGATGAGCTCGTACGACTGCGGCATCGCCACCCCGCCGGTGGCCACGATCTTCACGTGCGGGCGGACGGCCAGCTCGTTGGCGATGTTCAGCGCGTTGGTCACGATCGTCACCACCGGCTCGTCGGCCTTGTCCGGGCCGTCCGTCTTCGTGGCGATCGCGCGGGCCACCTCGGTGGTGGTCGTGCCGCCGTTGAGCCCCACCACCATGCCCCGGCTGACCAGGCCGGCGGCGGCCCGACCGATCCGCTCCTTCTCCTCGCCGTGCCGCATGGCCTTGTAGCGCAACGGCAGGTCGTACGCGACGGTGTGCGCCACCGCGCCGCCCCGGGTGCGGGTGAGCAGCCGCTGCTCGGCGAGATGGTCCAGGTCACGGCGGATCGTCGCCGCCGAGACGGCCAGCTCGGCCGCGATGCTGTCCACCTCCAACTGCCGCCGCTCCGCGAGCAGCCCCAGCAGCATGTTGTGCCGTTCGTACCGGTTCACTACACCTCCACCACTTCGCGACCGCGAGTCGGCGGCGCGTGGTTCCGCTGGCGCGGGGCCGTGCGGATCGTCGTTCCTGTCGTCCTGCCATCTGCCGTGCGGCGCCCGCTCCCGTCCGTGCGGCGACACCGCGCGAGAGCCCGTCGAACACCACGCCGCCGCCCGGTGCCGCGCCGCCGCCGGGCAGCGCGCGCCGGGTCCCCGTCGGGTGGTGCCGCCGGTGAGCCGCCGCTGTCGGGTGCCGGGCCCGTGGGACGGGGTGCGCGCGAGGCCGGTGGGCCCCGCCGTACGCGACCGGGCCCGTGGTGGCGCGTACGCGGACACCCGGCACGACACCACCGCGCGACGGTCCCGCGCCTACTGTGCCCCGGCACCGAACACGGTGGCATACGCACCCACCTGGCTGCGCACTCATGAATCTTGGCCCATCAACACAAACAAAAACATCCAAGAGCCCACAGCCGCACGCCGGCCACTCCCGACATGATCGCGCGCCGCCCGCCCCATTGTCCGCACAGGGCACGAAGACCGGCCACGCCGGGGCGACCTCGCGGGGCGGCGGCGGGGCCGGGGCGTGCGTCGTGGGAGTGGGGCGTGCGTCGTGGGGGTGGGGCCACGGCGGGGCTCGGGGGTGGGGACGAGGCTCGTGGGTGGGGCCGGCGTCGCGGCCGGGGGCTGTCGGCCCCGGGCTGGTGGCGGGGGTCGCGGCCGGGGGCCGTGCCCGTGGCTGGTCGCCGGACTCGCGGACGGTGGTGGGGTTCGCGGTCGGGGCCGAACGCGCGGCACCGGTGGGGCTCGTGCCCGCGGGGCCGGGCTCGCAGCTACTGGCCGGGCCGGCGCGTGGCCCGGCTCACGGCCGCCCACGGCATCGGCCCGACCGGCTGCCCCAGAGGGGGCGGGCGGTCGGGCCGAGAGGGTGAAGCGGGAAGCGGGGGGCGGCTGGGCCGATGGTGCCGCCGGAGGCGGGCGGTGCCACGGGGAGCGGGAAGCGTACTGGCCGGGCCCGACGCGCGGGCCCAGCCGGTACGCCGGCGACGGCCGGTACGCCGGTCGCCCGGCCCGTCAGTCGGCCGGTCGGCCGGCCCGTCAGTCGGGTGCCTCGGGCCGGTCAGACCGACGCACCCGGTCACCGCGCGGGTCAGGCCACGGTCGAGATGCAGAAGGGGTGCCCGGCGGGGTCGAGCAGGACCCGCCAGCGGTCGGCGTCCGGCTGGAAGTCGGCCCTGGTCGCGCCCAGGGCGAGCAACCTGGCCTCGGCGGTGTCCAGGTCGTCGACGCCGAAGTCGAGGTGCGCCCGCTTCTCCTGGTCCGGGTCCGGCCAGGTCGGGCGCCGGTAGTCGGCCAGTCGGCTGAAGCCGAGGCCGGGCGCACCCGGCTCGCCCAGCATCACGAAGTCGTCGCCGGAGAAGGCCACCGGCAGACCCGTGACCTCGGCGTAGAAGCGGCCCAGCACGGCGGGGTCGGGGCAGTCGAAGGTGACGGCGGAGTAGCGGAAGGCGGGAGCGGAAGTGGTGTCCGTAGGCATGCCGCAGAGGTTAGGACGTGACCAGGACAGTTCCGGTCCGGGTTATCGCTCCTTCCGTGGCACACTTCGCCGGGTGATCAGTTCTTCCGCCCGGCTGTTGCGCCTGGTCGCGTTGCTGACCGACCGCCCGTCGTGGACCTGCGGCGAGCTGGCCGAACGGCTGGCCGTCACCGATCGCACGGTGCGCCGAGACGTCGCCAGACTGCGGGAGTTGGGGTACGCCGTCGAGTCCGACCCCGGACCGTGGGGCGGCTACCGCCTGCGTCCGGGCACGCGGACGCCGCCGCTGATCCTGGACGACGAGGAGACCCTCGCGGTGGCCGTCGCGCTCCGCGAGGTCGCGCTGGGCGGCACGCTCGGCGGCGACCAGGCGGCGCTGTCCGCGCTGTTGAAGTTGCGCCAGGTGCTGCCGCGACGGGTCGCGGACCGGCTCGGCGCGCTGGACGCCACTCTCGCGCACACCCCCAGGCCCAGCGAACCGCAGGTCGTGGCGGACGTGCTGATGGAGTTGGCCGCCGCGTGCCGGCGGGGCGAACGCGCCCACCTCGCCTACCGGGACCGCCACGGCAGCGCCACCGTCCGGGAGGTGGACCCGTACCGCCTCGTCCACACCGGCCGCCGCTGGTACTTCGTCGCCCGGGACGTCGCCCGGGACCAGTGGCGCACCTTCCGGGCCGACCGCGTCGAGCAGCTGCGTCCCGCCGGCCGACCGGTGGAACTGGGCGATCCGCCCGACCCGGCACGGCTGGTCTCCCACGCGATCGCGGCCCGCCCGTACCCGATGACCGTGACGTTCTGGCTGCCGCTGCCCATGGACCAGGCGCTGCGGCTGATCCCGGCGACCGTCGGCGGCCACCGCGCCGACGGCCCCGACGCCACGATCGTGGACGTCGGCGGACCCGACGCGGACGGCCTGGCCCGCTACCTCCTGCGCCTGTCCACGCCACTGCGCGTGCTCTCCCCCGAGCCCGTACGACAGGCCCTGGTCGCCCTCACGCGCCAACTCCACGAGGACAACGAGCACCCCGTCCCGGACCGGGCCCCCTCCCCCTGACGAACACCCACCCCGCCCCGGCCACCCCGCAGAGGTCCAGCGACCGGCGTCCCTGGCCAGCCTCCGGCACCCGGTCAGCGACCGGCACCCGAGCAGCGCTCGCCGACCGGCGACCGGCGACCGGCGACCGGCGACCGGCGACCGGCGACCGGCGACCGGCGACCAAGGCTCAGCGGCCAGCGGTGGTGGTCGGCCCCGCCCTCGCCCTCCGGAGGAGGGGTCCCGTCGAGGGCGGGGCCGGTCGGGGGGCGGCGGGCGCGAGCGGGCCCGCCGCGCGGGCCGATCGCTCGGACCAGTCGCTCAGGCCGCTCGCACGTGCCCGGTCGCGGCGCTGTGCCCGCGCGTGCGGCCCGGGCCAGGTGGCGTTCAGGCGGACGGGCCGGCCGCTCAGGCCCGGTCAGCCCGCCGCGAGGATGACCGAGCGGGTGAGGTGGCGCGGGGTGTCGGGGTCGAGGCCGCGGCGGTCGGCGATGGCCAGGGCGAGGCGCTGGACGCGGACCAGCTCCGCCAGCGGGTCGAGCGCGCCGGCCACCCACAGCGCCCCGGTCTCGCGCACCTGGTCGACCAGTCCGTCGGGGGCCGCGCCGAGCATCCAGGTCACGGTGCCGGTGGTGCTGATGCTGATGGGGCCGTGCCGGTACTCCATCGCCGGGTACGACTCCGTCCAGGCCAGCGCCGCCTCGCGCATCTTGAGCGCGCCCTCGTTGGCGAGCCCGACCGTCCAGCCCTGGCCCAGGAAGGTGAACTGGTTGGCGTCCACCGCCCCCTCGGGCAGCGGTTCGGCCAGCGCGGTCCGCGCGTCGCGCTCGGCGCCCTCGGTGTGCAGGCCGAGATGGGCCCGCAGCAGGGTGAGCGCGGTGGTGGCGAACCGGGTCTGGACCACCGAGCGCTCGTCGGCGAAGTCGAGCACGACCACCCGGTCGGCCGCCGTCATCACCGGCGTGTTCGGGTCCGCGGTGATCGCCACCGTGCGGCCCTCGCCCCCGCGCACCCGGGCCAGCAGGTCGAGCACCTCGGTCGTGGTGCCGGAGCGGGACAGCGCGACGACGCGGTCGTAACGGCGGTGGGACGGGAACTCGGAGGCGGCGAACGCGTCCGTCTCGCCCTGGCCCGAGCCCTCGCGCAGCGCGGCGTACGCCTGGGCCATGAAGTACGAGGTGCCACACCCCACGACCGCGACCCGCTCGCCACGCTCGGGGAACGCCTCGCGCTGCGCCTCGGCCAGCTCGGCCGCGCGGCTCCAGCACGCTGGCTGACTGGCCAGTTCCTTCTCGACATGCGTCACGGCTACTCCGAAGCGAGAGGGGATGATTATTCATGCAGTCTAGGTGACACTTTCAATCATGTTCAAGCATTCGTGCACCCACGAACACGAGCACCACGAGGGCGCCACCGACACCCGCCCCTCCGCGCCCACCCCACGTGACCTCGACAGACCCCACCGGTTCCACGGGACGCCGCCACCCGCCGACTACGACACCACCGCCCCAGCGCGCGCCCTCCCCGCGCATGCCGGCGCGGTAGGGGCTCCCGTACGAAGCGCGTACGGCGCCGCGTACCGCATGCGTACGGGAAGCGCACCCCGAACCGACAAGCGGCCGAGTCCGGGAAGGAGTTGACAAGACATCAGGTCCAGCGTGCCCGCACGCCCCACCGCGCGCGACCCCTCCCACTGGTTCGCGCACCCGCGTCCCCGACGCCCCGCACCTGGCCCGTATCTCCCGTACGCCACCACCACCCCGCCCGCCTCGCGTACGCCCACGCCCACGTGACCCCCTCCCGGCGTGTGCGCCACGCCAGGCGCGCGTATCCCAGGCCGGGCGTCGCCGCCCGGGGATGGCGTGTGCCCGCCGGCGACCGGCTCGCCCTCGGCGCGCCAAGTGGTGGACGCGCGCACCGGTATCGTGGCGATCTCCCACCACATCCACGGGCGGCCTGCCACGCGGCCCGCGTACCGCTCCGGCGGGTGCGCGGGGGCGCCACCGGGCGCGGGGCACTGGTTCCCGCGCGCCACCGGCTCGCGCGGCGGCGCGCCCGCCGGACGCCAGATCGCGAGGACCCATGGTGATGTCGCCCAGCCGCTACACGTATCTCGGCCCCGAGGGCACGTTTACCGAGGCCGCGCTGCGCACGCTGCCGGAGGCGGCCACCCGCGAGCTGGTCCCGATGGTGTCCGTGCCGGCCGCGCTGGACGCCGTCAGGTCGGGCGAGGCCGCCGCGGCGCTGGTACCCATCGAGAACTCGGTGGAGGGCGGCGTCACCGCCACCCTGGACGAACTCGCGACCGGCGAGCCGCTGACGATCTACCGCGAGGTGCTGCTGCCGATCGCCTTCGCCCTGCTGGTCCGCCCCGGCGTGAAGCTCACCGACATCAAGACGGTCACCGGTCACCCGGTGGCCCAGCCCCAGGTCCGCAAGTGGCTGGCGAAGCACCTGCCGGACGCCGTGTGGGAGTCGTCGGCCTCCAACGCGGACGGGGCGCGCCTGGTGCGGGAGGGGCGCTACGACGCGGCGTTCGCGGGCGAGTTCGCGGCGGCGACGTACGGCCTGGACCCGCTGGTCTCCGACATCCACGACGCGCAGAACGCCCAGACCCGGTTCGTCCTGGCCGGCCGCCCGGCCCGGCCCGCGGCGCGGACCGGCGCGGACAAGACGTCGGTCGTGCTCTGGCTCGGCGACGACCACCCGGGCGCGCTGCTCGAACTCCTCCAGGAGTACGCGGCCCGTGGTGTGAACATGATGCGCATCGAGTCCCGGCCCACCGGCGAGGGCATCGGCCGCTACTGCTTCTCCGTGGACTGCGAGGGTCACATCACGGACCGCCGGGTGGCCGAGGCGCTGATGGGCCTGAAGCGACTGTGCCCGAGGGTGCGCTTCCTCGGCTCGTACCCGCGCGCGGGCGTGGCCCCCTCCGAGGTGGGCGAGTCGCGGCACGGCACCTCGGACACGGACTTCGTCCTGGCGGCCGAGTGGCTGGCCCGCTGCCAGGACGGCCGCGCCTGACCCCGCCGCCGGCCCCCGCGCCCGGCGCGGCCGACACCCCGCCGCGGCCCACGCGGCCGGTTTCCGCGCGCCCCGCCCCTCCCGCGCGCCTTCCCCTTCGTACGCGGCCCCTTCGTACGCGACGGCCCGCTTCGTACGCGACGGCCCGCTCACGCGCGGCGCCCCGCGTCCCCGGGTGGGGTCGGCGTGGCGGGGCCGGGCGGCGGGTGGGCGGGTGCGACGGAACGGCGATCCACACGGCTGCAAAGTTATCCACAGGTGCGACTCGACCTGTGAATAAGTCGACATGGTGATTCCGACCTAGGCGACAAATGCACCAATCCACTCAAACATCAACACTCTTCGCACCCCGCTTCACATCGCCCCCACTTTCTCGACCGACCCCGACGCGATCACCAAGAAGGGACCCAACTCACTCGGAAGAGGGTGTGAGATGAGGATGGCCGGGGAATCCATGGCCCAGCATGACGCGGGCAAAATGTCCGACCTCAAAGTCCACAGATTGTGCACACAGCCTGTGGATAAGTTGTGCGCTCACCCCACCTCCCTGTGGACAACCGCGACGCTCCAACTCCCCCCTCCACAGCGGAAATCGGTCACCCTGGCGTGACTTCGTACCCCCTGTGGGGGAATGCGCGCCGTATTCTTGACGCTTCGCGACCGCATTTCCGGGTGCCGGGTCGCTCACGATCCCGCTCACCGCCTTCCGCCTTCTTTTCGGTGCAAATTTGGGCAAATGCCAACACGCCGTTGCGGAATATCGCGTCGATCCGGCGGAGCACGCACCGGTAACCTGGAGGGGTGATTGACCTTCGCCTGCTCCGTGAGGACCCCGACCGTGTGCGCGCCTCCCAGCGCGCCCGTGGAGAGGACGTCGGCCTCGTCGACGCACTCCTCTCCGCCGACGAGCGGCGCAGGACGTCCAGCGTCCGCTTCGACGAACTGCGCTCCGAGCAGAAGCAGCTCGGCAAGCTGATCCCCAAGGCCACCGGCGACGAGAAGGCCGAGCTGCTGCGGAAGGCGGGCGAGCTGTCCGCCGCCGTCAAGGCCGCCGACGCCGCCCAGGACGAGGCCGCCGACGAGACGCAGCGCCTGCTGCGCCAGCTCGGCAACCTGGTCCACCCCGACGTCCCGGTCGGCGGCGAGGAGGACTTCACCGTCCTGGAGACCATCGGCACCCCGCGCGACTTCGCCGCCGAGGGCTTCGAGCCCAGGGACCACCTGGAGCTGGGCAACCTGCTCGGCGCCATCGACACCGAGCGCGGCGCGAAGGTCTCGGGCTCGCGCTTCTACTACCTCACCGGCGTCGGCGCGCTCCTGGAGCTGGCCCTGGTCAACGCGGCCATCGCGCAGGCGACCGCCGCCGGCTTCACCCCGATGCTCACGCCGGCGCTGGTCAAGCCGCGCGCCATGGAGGGCACCGGGTTCCTCGGCCAGGCCGCGGAGAACGTCTACCACCTGGAGAAGGACGACTACTACCTGGTGGGCACGTCCGAGGTGCCGCTCGCCGCGTACCACATGGACGAGATCATCGAGGCGGACCGGCTGCCGCTGCGGTACGCGGGCTTCTCGCCCTGCTTCCGGCGCGAGGCCGGCACGTACGGCAAGGACACCCGGGGCATCTTCCGGGTGCACCAGTTCGACAAGGTCGAGATGTTCTCCTACGTCGACCCCGAGGACGCCGAGGCCGAGCACCAGCGGCTGCTGGACTGGGAGAAGCAGTGGCTGACCGGCCTTGAGCTGCCCTTCCAGGTGATCGACGTGGCCACCGGGGACCTCGGCGCCTCGGCGGCGCGCAAGTTCGACTGCGAGGCGTGGATCCCCACCCAGGGCAAGTACCGCGAGCTGACCTCCGCGTCGAACTGCGACGAGTTCCAGGCCCGGCGCCTGGCGACGCGGATGCGCGACGGGAAGCACGTGAAGCCGCTGGCCACGCTCAACGGCACGCTGTGCGCCGTGCCCCGCACCATCGTCGCGATCTTCGAGAACCACCAGCGGCCGGACGGTTCGGTCGCCGTGCCGCCAGTGCTGCGTCCCTTCCTCGGTGGCCGCGAGGTCCTTGAGCCGGTCACCCCGTGAGCGCCGCGCCCGCGCTTCCGTACGAGCTCATAGCGACCGACCTCGACGGCACACTGCTGCGCTCCGACGGCACGATCTCGGAGCGCACCCGCGCGGCGCTCCGGCGCGCGACGGCGGCCGGCGCCCGGCACATCGTGGTCACCGGCCGGGCCGTCCGCTGGACCCGGCACATACTGGACGACCTGGGATACCAGGGCCTGGCGGTGTGCGGCCAGGGCGGTCAGGTCTACGACGCGGGCGAGCACCGGCTGCTGACCTCGGTGACGTTGGACCGCCGGCTGGCCGCCCTCGCGCTGGCCAAGGTCGAGTCCGAGACGGGCCCGCTGTACCTGGCGGCCGGCCGGGACGGGCTCGACGGACAGGTGCTCTTCGGCCCCGGCTACACGGTCGAGGACCGCACGCTGGAGTCGCCGGTCTTCGAGCACGTGGACGAGGTGTGGGAAGCCCCGATCAACAAGCTCTACCTCCAGCACCCCACGCTCACCGACGACGAGTTGGCGGCCGTCGCGCGCAACGTGGCCGGCGACCTGGTCGGCGTGATCATGGCCGGCCCCGGGATGGTCGAGATGCTGCCGCTCGGCCTCACCAAGGCCACCGGGCTCTCGCTGGCCGCGCGTCGACTCGGCGTCACGGCCGCGCGGACCATCGCCTTCGGCGACATGCCCAACGACGTGCCGATGTTCGGCTGGGCCGGCCACGGCGTGGCCATGGCCAACGCGCACGACGAACTGCGGGCCGTGGCCGACGAGATCACCGCGTCCAACGAGGACGACGGCATCGCGGTGGTCCTGGAGTCGCTCTTCGCGTAGCGGCCCACGGGCCACGCACCGCGCGGGCGTCGCGACATCGCGGATGGCGACATCGCCGGTCGTGGCGCGCGGAGCGACCCGACACGTCCCAGAGGGGCGCCTCTCCACGGAGAGGCGCCCCTCACGCGTACGCCGTGGGGCGTGGGCGGGGGAGTCGCGCGCCCGCCCGGGCACGAAACGCTTGACCCTCACGTCGCGTCATGCCGCATGGTCGATGCCGTGGAAGAACACCTGACCGTGGGGCGCGTGGCCGAGTTGGCCGGCGTCAGCGTGCGCACGCTGCACCACTACGACGACATCGGCCTCGCCCAGCCCTCCGCGCGGACCCCGGCCGGGTACCGGGCCTACTCGACCGACGACGTGGAACGGCTGCGGAAGGTGCTCGCCTACCGGCAGCTGGGATTCGGGCTGCGCGCGATAGCGGACCTGGTGGACGACCCGGACACCGACGCGCTGGCGCACCTGCACCGGCTGCGCGCCCTGCTGGTGGAGCGGCGCGACCACGCGGCGGCCACGGTGGCGGCCATCGACCGGGAACTGAGCGCCCGGGCCATGGGCATCAGCACGACGACGGAGGAGCGACTGAGCATGTTCGGCGCGCGGCTGTACGAGACCATCGGTTCGGCCTATCCGGCGACGCGGCGCACCGAGCCGCGCATCGCCAGACAGGTCTGGGAGGCGCTCGGGGACGCGCGGACGGTGCTGAACGTCGGGGCCGGCACGGGTTCGTACGAGCCGCCGGACCGCCAGGTGACGGCGGTGGAACCGTCGGCGGTCATGCGGGCCCAGCGCCCCCGGGGCGCGGCGCCGTGCGTGGCCGCCAGCGCGGAGCGCCTTCCGTTCGGTGACCAGTCCTTCGACGCCGCGATGGCCTTCAGCACCGTGCACCACTGGCACGACCCGCTCGCCGGACTGCGGGAGATGCGGCGCGTGGCCCGCCGCGTGGTGGTGTTCACGCACGACGCCAGCGACGTGGCCTGGCGGCACCGCTTCTGGCTCTCCCGCGACTACCTGCCCGAGGTCGCCGGCGTCGTCGTCGGCCGGCCCCCGGTCGAGGAGCTGGCCCGCGCGGTCGGCGGTCGGCTGGAGCCGGTGCTCATCCCGTGGGACTGCGCCGACGGGTTCTTCGAGGCGCACTGGCGTCGGCCCGAGGCGTACCTGGAGGAGCGCGTACGCCGCGCGGTCTCGGTGTGGACCCGGGTCGGGCCCCGGGCCGAGGAGCGGGCGGTGGGCCAGCTCCGCGACGACCTCGGCTCGGGCCGGTGGGCCGAGCGCAACCGGGACCTCGTCGGTCTCGACGCGGCCGAGCTGGGCCTGCGCCTGCTCATAGCCTGATCCCTGGTGCGGGGGCGGCCCCCGCCGACGCGGGCGGGGCCGCGTGCGCGTCGCGGGCCCGCCCGTGTGGGGGGCGGCCGAGGGGCCGCCGGAGGTGGCCGGTCGATCAGCCGAACTGCTTGACCGCCTGGTAGTACGTCCACGCCGTGCCGTCGCAGGTCGTCTTCGACGCGCCGCTGTACGCGTTGCACACGCGCTTGAGGTCTTCGTAGAAGGCGCTGTCCAACCGGGGCTTGTTCGCGCTGAACGTGCCCGCCTTCTTGTAGTTGCGGTAGCCGAAGTCGTGGCGTGCGCAGGAGTTCTTGAAGGGGAATCCGAGCGGGTTGTCGGGCGAGCTGCTGCAGTAGTCCGTCGACCAGTCGAAGCCGTACGCGGCCCACGCGCCCTGGTTGGAGCGGGCGGAGTTCCAGGCGTTGTAGCTGGACGCGCTGGTCTGCGTCCAGCTCGCGAGGACCTGCGCCTTGTCGGCGGGGGCGGCCGAGGCCGGGGAGACGAGGAGGGTGACGGCGCTGACCGCGGCGACCGCGGTGGTGGACAGGGTGGCGACCATCCGACGCATGAGGGTTCCTCCGTGGGGTGCGGTGAGAGCGGCCCGGGGCGTCGAGCACGAGGGGACCGCCCCGGGGCCGTGCGAGCGGAGTGCGGGCACACGGCGGGTATACGCGCATAGACGACGCGCGTAGTCAGCGCGCGTAGACCCGTGTGCGGAGAACAGGTTTCCGCAGGTACCTGTCAAACGACAAGGGCCGTGCACGGACGTTCATATGAACAGCACGCGACCAGTCGCCCCCACCTCGTCCACCCTCGGCCGGGGCGGGCCGTCAGCGGCCTCGGCGCAGGGGCGCCCCCGTGAAGACCGGGCCCGGGCCCTTGACCCGGCGGATCATGGGGGCGGTCTCCAGGCGGCGGATGGCGGGCAGGGCCGCGACGCGCACGGTGAGGTATCGGTAGAAGGCGGCGGTGTCCGAACAGATCGCGATGGCGAAGAGGTTGTGCTTGCCCGTGCTGGCGTAGCAGCAGGCGACCTCGGGGTGTGCGGCGATCCGCTCACCCGTCTCGTGCAGGTCGGAGGGTGGCACCGCCATCCACAGGATGACCCGGGTGCCGATGTCGAACAGCCGCCCGTCGTAGTCGACGTCGAAGTAGAGCACGCCGAGCTCGCGCAGTTCGGCCAGCCGGCGGCGTACGGTCGACTGCGACCAGCCGGTGGCGGCGGCCAGGTCGCCGAGCGGGGCCCGGCCGTCCAGTTCGAGGACGCCGAGCAGGCGCCGGTCACCCTCGCCGAGCACCACCGCGGCGGCCGGTGGCACGGCCCCCTCCGACAGCGGCCCGCCGCCGGCGCCCACGGCCGGGCCGGCGCCCAGGCCCGCGCCGAAGCCCGCCGCCCCGGATCCGGTACCCGTACCGAAGGCGGCGTCCATGCTCAGGCTCACGCCCGCGCCGAACCCCGAACTCGTGCCCAGCGGTGTGGCCACCTCCTGGCTCGCGCCCGCGCGCACCAGCTCCACCTGCGCGTCGGAGAGCGCGCCCGACTTGTTGACCAGCCCCTGCTGGCCGCCGAAGAACTGGTGCAGCATGTACTGCGCCGTCACGTCCACCACCTGGGGCGTGCGCGGCAGTTCGCGCAGCAGCAGCCCGTCGCTGTCCTGCTCGCTGCCGCTGCGGACGACCACGGTGATCTCCGTGCCGCCGGACATCAGCGCCACCCAGGAGGTGTCCGGGCGGCGGGCCAGCGCCTCGGCGACCGGCACGGCCGCGTCGGGCCGGCACCGCACCCGCAGGAACCACGCGGTCTCGCCCAGCGGTCGGGCGTCGGTCAGCCCGAGGACCTGGATCAGGCCGTTGGTGCGCAGCCGGGTGTAGCGCCGGGCGACGGTCTGGTCCGAGACGCCGAGCGCCGTCGCGATCCGGGCGAAGGGGGCGCGCCCGTCGATCTGCAGGGCGTGCACGAGCTGTCGGTCCAGGTCGTCGAACACGTCGGGTTTCACCGCTCCACGCTAACCCGTGTCGGTTATCGCCACCGGGCGGGTGCTGGCTGGGGTGGGCCGGCGAGAGGGCCGGAAGGTGGGCGCCGGCTCGAAGCGCGGCACGGACGAGCGCGGAGCACAGCACGGACAAGGGAGAGAACAGCCATGACGATGGGCGGCGGACCCGGCCCCGGGGCCGGCACGCGCGGCAAGTGGTGGCCGCTGGTCGCCATCACGCTGGGCAACTTCATGTTGATCATGGACGTCACGATCGTGAACACCGCGCTGCCCGAGATCGCGCGGGATCTGGACGCCTCCTTCACCTCCCTCCAGTGGGTGATGGACATCTACGCCCTGGCGCTGGCCGCGCTGCTGATGGCGGCGGGTTCGGCGGCCGACCTGTTCGGGCGCCGGCGGCTGTACGTCCTGGGGCTCGCGGTCTTCGCGCTGTCCTCGCTGGCCTGCGGACTGGCCCCGTCACCGGGGCTGTTGATCGTGGCCCGCGCGCTCCAGGGCGTGGGCGCGGCGGCGATGTTCGCGACCAACACGCCACTGCTGATGGCGACGTACTCCGGCCGGGACCGGGGCGTGGCCTTCGGCGTGTGGGGCGGTACGAGCGGCGCGGCGGCGGCCGTCGGGCCGGTGCTCGGCGGGCTGCTCACCGAGACCCTGGACTGGCGGGCGATCTTCCTGGTCAACCTGCCGCTGACGGTGTTCGCCGGCTGGCTCACGCTGCGCACGGTCGGCGAGTCCACCGGTCGCGCGGGGGGCCGGGTCGACGCGGCGGGCGTGGTGCTGTTCACGGCCTTCGCCGGTGGCCTGACGTACGGGCTGATCCGTGGCGGCGAGGAGGGCTGGAGCGATGCCGGCACCACGGCCGCGCTGGTCGGCGCCGGCCTGGCGCTGGTCGCGTTCGTGCTGGTGGAGCGGCGGTTGAGGCAGCCCATGTTCGACCTGGGGCTGTTGCGCAGCCCGTCGTTCGTGGTGCTGATGGTGGCGGCGGTGGTGCTCCAGGCGTGCGCCTTCCCCTATCTGACCTACGTCGGCATGTGGCTCCAGTCGCTGCTCGGCATGAGCCCGATCGAGGCGGGGCTGGCGGTGACGCCGCTCGCGGTGTCGGCGCTGGTCATCGGCGTGATCGGCGGCAAGCTGCTCAGCCACCTGTCGCCGAGGATCCCGGTGGGGCTCGGGCTGCTGCTCGTGGGGGCGGGCGCGCTGCTGAACGCCGCCCTGGTGGACGGCGACGCGGGGTGGGCCGAACTGGCTCCGGGCCTGGCCGTGGCCGGCCTCGGCGTCGGCCTGGCCACACCGGTGCTGATCTCGGCGGCGCTGGGGCTGGTGCCGGCCGCGCGCTCCGGCATGGCCAGCGGCGCGGTCAACACCTCGCGGCAGTTCGGGTACGCGCTGGGCATCGCCGTCCTCGGCACGGTCTTCGCCTCACGTGTACGGACCGTCTTCACCGACGGCGCCACGACGGCCGCCCCGGCGGGCACCGCGCCGGACCGCGAGGCGGCGGGCCACGCGGCCGAGGCGATCAGCGGCGGCCACGCCGCCGACGTCATCGCCGCCGCCCCGTCCGGACCCACCCGACAGGCCGTCGAACGCCTGGCCGGCGACGCGTTCGTGGCCGGCATCGACCGGGTCTGCCTGATATCGGGCGTGGCCGCCGTGGCCGCCGCACTCCTGGTCTTCGCGGTCGTCCGCGACGAACCCGGCCCGACGCACCACGACACATCCCCCAACACCCCGGACCGGGCCACGGGAGCGGGGGGAGCCGCGGGAGCGGCGGGCGACACGCGGTCCGCGGGCGCGGCGGTGGCGTAGCGGGGCGGGGCGGGGCGGGGCGGCGCGCAGGCGCCGCGGAGAGTGGGGTGTTGGCCTCGGCCGGCCGGGCCGGGACGGGGGGCTGGCCGGCCGGGCTGGTGTGGGGGTGACCTGGGCGGTCTGGCTGATACGGGGTGGCCTGGCCGGCCGGGCTGGTGCGGGGTGGCCTGGGCGGTCTGGCCTACGCGGGGGTGGCCTGGCCGGCCGGGCTGATACGGGGGTGACCTAGTTGGTCTGGCTTGCGCCGGAGTGGCCTGGGCGGCCGGGCTGGTGCGGGGTGACCTGGACGGTCTGGCTTACGCGGGAGTGGCCGGGGCGGCCGGGCTGGTACGAGGGCGAGCTGGACGGTCTGGCTTGCGCCGGGGTGGCCGGGGCGGCCGGGCTGGTGCAGGGATGACCTGGACGGTCTGGCTTACGCGGGGGTGACCTGGGCGGCCGGGCTGATACGGGGGCGAGCTGGTTGGTCTGGCTTGCGCCGGAGTGGCCTGGGCGGCCGGGCCGGTGCGAGGTCCTGGGCGGCCGGGCCGGTGCGAGGTCCTGGGCGGCCGGGCCGGTGCGAGGTCCTGGCCGGCCGGGCTGGCGCGAGGTCCTGGGTGGCCTGACCGGCCCGACTAGTACGGGGACGAGCTCGCAGGTCCAGCGCGTACGGGGCCTGATCGACTCGGCGGGCGGCGAGGGTTGACGAGCCGGGCTGGCACAGAGCCTGTGCGATTCGGCGGGCGGCGGAGGTTGACGAGCCGGGCTGATACGGCACCTGCGCGATTCGGCGGGCGGCGGGGGCTGGCCAGCCGGGCTGATACGGGGTGACCTGGCCGGTCTGGCTGATACGGGGGCGGCCGGGCTGATACGGGGTGACCTAACTGGTCTGGCTTGCGCCGGAGTGGCCTGGGCGGCCGGACCGGTGCGAGGACGGCCTGACCAGTCTGACCGGCCCGACTAGTACGGGGACGAGCTCGCAGGTCCAGCGCGTACGGGGCCTGATCGACTCGGCGGGACTGGTCGGCCCGGCTGGTACGGGGCCTGATGGACTCGGCGGGCGGCGAGGGTTGACGAGCCGGGCTGGCACGGAGCCTGCGCGATTTCGCGGGCGGCGGGGGCTGGCCAGCCGGGCTGATACGGAGCCTGATCGACTCGGCGGGCGTAGGAGGCCGGCCGGCCGAGCTGACGCGGGGACGACGTCGCGGGTCCGGCGGTTGCGCGGCCTGGGCGACTCGGTGGGAACGGCCCGGCTGGCACGGAATCCGCGCGATTCGGCGGACGCGGGAGGCCGCCCGGCCGAGCTGGCACGGGGGCGACCTGGCCGGTCTGGCTGGTGCGGGGTCTGTGCGATTCGGCGGGCGGCGGGGGCTCGCGGTCCGATCCGGGGAAGGGTCCGGCAGGTGGGCGTCTGACCGGCCGGGTTGGTACGAGGAGCCGGCCGGGCCGGCACGGAGGGCACGGAGGGCGGATCGGTTGGGTGGGTGCGGGGATGATCGGGTTGGTCCGGCGGGTGCGGGGCCCAGTCGCCTGAGGGGCGCGGGTGAGTGGCGAGGGCTCGTGGGCGGGGAGTCCGGCTCTGCCTCGGTCGGGGCAACAGCCCTGGTCAGGCCCGTGCATGCGGCTGGCGGCGCCCCGGTGGGTACGGGGCCTGGCGGGGATGCCTCGGCACGGCCGTCGCGCGGGGCGGCTGCTGCGCCGGGGCGACCTGGTGGGCACGCTGGCCGTCGAGCCCGCCGCCGAGTGGTCGGGCCAGCCGTCGCTACGGGCCTGGCCTAGCCGAACGGGTCCCGGACGGTCCGGCGAGCGTGGCCGCCCCCGGCCGGGGGGCCGAGGCGCGAGGCGGCGGGCACAGCAGCCACGGTCGTCGCGGCGGGCACGACTCGCCCGGCCGACACAGCTGACCTGACCGCCCTGCCCTACCCAGCAGCCCTGCCCGACCCAACAGCCCTGCCCCGCCCAGCAGCCCCGCCCGACCCAACAGCCCTGCCCAACCCAACAGCCCCGCCCGACCCAACAGCCCTGCCCCGCCCAGCGGCCCTGGCCAGCCCAGCAGCCCCGGCCAGCCCAGCAGCCCCGGTCGGCCGGCGTGACGCGCGGAGTTCGCCTGGCGGCCTCAGGTCGTACGGGAGGGCGGTGCGCGTGATGAGCGCGGGTAGCCGGAACGGCCCCGGGTGGTTCGGGGACGCGACAACCCTCGGTCGGCCCGACCGGCACAGGAGCCCGGCGGACACAGCCGTCCTGGCTGACTCGACAGCCCCGACCGGCACAGCTGACGCGGCAGCCCCTGCCGGCACAGCTGACGCGGCAGCCCCTGCCGGCACAGCTGACGCGGCAGCCCCGACCGGCAGAGTTGACTCGGCAGCCCAGGGCGGCGCCGCTGACCGGCGGGCCCGCGTCGTGTGCGGAGTTGGTCGGGCGGCCTCAGGCCGTGCGGGGGGGGCGGTGCGCGGGGTGGGCTCGGGTGACAGGCGGGGGGGCGCCTGGTGGGTGGGGTGGCATTGGGGGTTGGCTGGGGTCTCGCTGGGGGATAACTGGCGACCGAAACCCGGCGGAAGTTCGCGGGAGGAACGGGTTCTTCGGTCAACTTCGGCTGGGTGGGCGCCGAACTGGGGGCGGGCGGCGCGCCCGCCGGCTGTCTCACGGCGGGCGCCGGCTATCCGGAACGCGCCGGGACAAAGCGCGTTTTGTTGCGCGCCCCGGAGCGGGCTGCGCAACAACGCCCCGCCTCCCAAGACTGCTGCTCGGTGCGACGGCGACCACGGGGGGCCGGGCCGATGTGGAACAGGCCCGACAGGTCGACCGTGTACCGCAGTTGGTTCAGACAGGCGGCGCCGTACGACGGTTGGCGCGGGACGGTGGTGGCACCTCGGTGCCACCCCGCCCGCCGGGCCTCGCTCCGGCGCCGCCCCTCACCGAGAGGAACCCCACCACCATGAACGTACGCAAACGACTCGTGCTGTTCACGGCAGCGGTCACCGTCTCGGGTGGCCTCGTCGCCGCCCCGTCGGCCACCGCCTTCTCCGGGCCGAGCGGCGACGTCGGTACGACCGTCCTCAAGGCCCCGAAGAACTGTCCCCGGGGCTACCTGTGCGTCTACCCGCAGTACAACTTCAAGGGCAAGGTAAAGAAGGTCGCGGGCACCAACCGTGACCTGCGGAAGTACGGCGGCGCCTTCAAGAAGCCGAAGTCGGCGTACAACAACGGCACCCAGTGCAAGCGGGCGGTCGTCCACGCGAAGCCGCAGTTCAAGGGCAAGGGGTACCCGCTGAACAAGGGCACCGGCTGGAAGAAGATCGGCGGCAACCTGCCCACCCTCTACTCCAACCGCTGGGCCGGCTGCTGACCTGAGCGCGCCCATCCGGTGGCCCCGCCCGCCCCAACCGGCGGGGCCACCGCCCCGGCGGCACACCCACCCACGCGCGGGCCGTCGCCACTTTCGGTGGGCCAACGCCCGTTCAAGACAGCGGACTTGACCGATCCGCCGCCCCGGCCAGCCCGCCATCCCCGGCGCCCTCACCCACCCACCGCGCGCCCTCGCCCCCAACAGCGGCCAAGCGGGCGAACCGCCAACCGGCGAACGGACCAGCGGGCGAGCGGACCAGCGGCCGAACAGGCGGCCAGCCAGGCACCCAGGCAGGCACATCGACAGACGGGGGTGTCGGGCCGAAGGCCGGGCGGATCGCGGGCAGGGCCGGCGAGGAAGCCGCACGCTAGAGCAGGAGCTGCGCGGCCACGGTCGCCCCGTCGGTTCGTACGGTTCCAGCCACCGCGCTCGCCCGTGCGTGGGTGCCGGGCGTCAGGGCCGTGGCCAGCGCGGCGGACAGGGAGTCGCGAGTCGGCGTCCGCCCCGCGTGCGCCGCGCCGATGCCCAGTTTGGCCACCTGGTCCGCCCAGTACGGCTGGTCCGCGATCTGGGGGACCACGACCTGCGGCGCCCCCGCGCGGGCCGCCGCCGTCGTGGTGCCCGCGCCGCCGTGGTGCACGACGGCGGCCACCCGGCGGAACAGCGCCTGCTGGTTGACCTCGCCGACGACGAGGCAGTCGGCGCCGTCGTCGATCGGGGCCAGCTCGGCCCAGCCACGGGCCAGGACGACGCGGCGACCGTGCGCGCGGCTCGCCTCGACGGCCACCCGGGCGACGCCCTGGGGCGCGTGCGAGGCCATGCTGCCGAAGCCGACGTAGACGGGCGGTTCGCCGGCGTCCAGGAACGCCGTCAACTCGGCCGAAAGCGGCCGGTCGTCGGGGAGCAGCCACGCCCCCGTCCGCACCAGGTCGAGATCTGTCAGGTCCCGCGTCGGACACAGCGTCGCGTCCGCCGCCAGCCACGGGCGGTCGGTGAGGACGTGGTCGCGGACGTTGTCCACGGGCGGCAGACCGAGCCCCGCCCGACGGCTGTTGAGGGCCGCGCCGTACAGCGCGTTGACCCGCTCGGCGTCCTGCTTCCACAGCGTCCGACTGTCGGTCTCGCCCGCCGGCGACGGAGTGCCGGGCCGCCTCCCGGGGCGGGAGTGCCGCGAGGGCAGGCCGAGGGTGTGGAAGCAGGCGAGTACGTAGCGGATGCCCAGCTTCTCGGCCACGTCCCGCGCCCCGGCCGGCATCAGGCCGGTCGCCACCAGGGCGTCGCAGTCCCGCGCCGCCGCCGGCAGCGTGTCGAACCGCGCGGCGACCAGCTCCGGAGCGAGCCGGAACGCGTCCTCGGCCGTCGGGGGCCTGGGCCCGGCCACCACCGACCGCACCGTCGGCCCGAGCGGTACGTGGGGCACGCCGGCGCGCGCCAGCAACGTCGCGAACTCCTCGTCCGGCGGCGCGCACACCCGCGCCTCCGCGCCCTGCTCCCGCAGGGCCACCGCCAGCCCCGCCAGTGGTTCGACGTCCCCGCGCGACCCCCACGCCGTCAACAACACACGCACTTCGCGATCCCCGTTTCCGCAGGCTGTGGCATTCGGCCGCCGATTCTGCGGTACGTACCGGGCCTTGCCGCAAGCCCCCCGACGCGCTATACGTTGAGAGTGGCAAGGAGTCGCGACTCCTTGCCTTCGCTGTTGCCGCACACCGACCACGCGCCGCCGGCCCCTGCCGCACACCCGGCGTACGCCCACGGCCGGCCACCCCGCCCACCACGGCACACGCCCCGCGCGACGACCGGCACAGCCCACGGTCGGCAGCCGGCACAACCCGCGACCGGCACCGGCACCGGCACCGGCACCGGCACCGGCACCGGCACCGGCACCGGCCACGATCCGCCCCGGGCACCCACCCAGGCACCCACCCAGGCGCCCGACAGCGCGCACCCAGACGCCCGACGCGCGCACACTCACCCTGTCGCGAGGCGCCCTCCCCCGACGCGAACCCTCCGCACGACGCGGACCCTCCCGGCGACTCGGCCCCGCCCGCCACGTAGCGTCAACAGCGTGTACCACCAACGGAGTTGACCATCGCGGTCGCTCGGCGCTCACATCCCACCGTTCCCCCACCCCCCCACCCACCGCACCGAGGCGCCGGCGCGCGGCGACCAGCCGACCAACAGCGACACGGCGGGACGCCGACCACTCGCGGCCCCACCCCCGACCGGGCGCCGCCCCCACGACCCCACCCGGAACCAGACACCCAACCCACCGCCCCACCCAGGGCAAGGCACTAACCCCGCGCCGTCCCACCCACTCCCCCGCACGCCGACAGGCCACCCCCACCCCCACCCCCACCGCGCTCGACCGCTCGCCCCACACACCGCCCCACCTTCACAGATTTACGTAACCGTGTTGAAAAAAGGCGGGCGGTAAGGGCTTGTTCCGCTTCTGTGCGCTGGGCCAAAGTTCGGGGCGCGGCCAGCGGTCCCCACCCGCACCGCCAGCCAAGCGCCCTCCCCGCCCCGCCCTGTCGCGAGGTGTCACCCCTGTCTGGGCGGCTTGCGCTGCAACCGGAAGGAAGAAGCGTGAGAGGTTCCCGCACGTACGTCCTCGCCGCCGCCGTCGGCGCCCTGCTGTCCGTCACGGTGGTCTCCGGCGCGCAGGCCAGGGACGACTCCGCGCCGATGGCCCCCCGCTACGAGCCGCGCATGGTCGCGGCGCTGGCGAGCTCGCTCGGCGTGAGCGAGCGGGCCGCGATCGAGCGGCTCGACTCCCAGGCGGCCCAGCAGCACACCCTGGCTGGTCTCGACAAGCAGCGGATCGCCACCCAGGGCGCGTTCTTCGACGCCCGGGGCACGCTGGTCGTCAACGCTCCCGACGCCGGGACCGCCGACCGGATCGAGGACGCGGGGCTGAGCGCGCGCGTTCCCGCCCGGGGCGAGTCCGCCCTCGACGCGATCAAGGCGAAGCTCGACGCCCAGGCCGCTCGGCAGACACCCACCGGCGTCGCCGCCTGGTCCGTCGACCTCCCGTCCGACACCGTTGTCGTCGAGGTGGCCAGCGACCGCGGTGCCGGCGCCCGCGCGTTCCTGAAGCAGGCCAGGTCGTACGGCGAGGCCGTCCGCGTGGTCAAGGGCACGCAGCGGCTCGCCCCGCAGGCGCTCGTCTACCCGGGCAGCCGGATGACGTTCAACGGCTACCTGTGCTCGGTGGGCTACGGCGCCAAGGACAGCGCGGGCCGCCAGTACCTGGTGACCGCCGGCCACTGCATCGAGGACCTGCCCGACCTGTACTACGACGACCAGCACTTCGCGAAGGGCGAGAAGACCCGGTTCGCGATCGGCACCAACAGCGTCGACATGGGCATCGCCCGGGTCGACTCCGACGACTCGATCGCCACCAAGGTCGGCACGTACGGCAAGGCGGGCACCGTCGCGGTCAAGGGCAGCAAGCGCGCGGCCGCCGGCGCCGCGCTGTGCAAGTCCGGCCAGACCACGCAGTGGACCTGCGGCGCGGTCAAGTCGTACAACGTCACCGTCACCTACACCGACCAGAACGGCGGCCCGGACACGGTCGTGCGCGGGCTGGGCAGCTCCTCGGTGTGCACCCAGGGCGGCGACAGCGGCGGCGCGTACATATCGGGCAACCAGGCCCAGGGCATGACCTCGGGCGGCCCGACCAACCAGAAGTGCGACGGCAGCGTCAATTCGCCTGGTTCCTCCTACTTCCAGCCCCTCGACGACGCCCTGTCGTACTACGGGCTCACCCTCAACCTCGGCTAGGTCACACCCACCTCACGGGACACGGGGGCTGCTCGCCGGATACGGTGAGCGGCCCCCGCACTGTTTGGCAGCGGCATCGCGAGGCCCGCGCGTCACCCCGCACCCACCCCCGTCCCCCACCCAGTACCCCGTGTCCCCCCGGTACCGCCGCACACCGCCCCGGTACCACCGGTTCCACCGCGCACCACTCCGTACGCGTACGACGCGCGCCCCGCCATCGCGAGACCGTGTGACCCCCCGGAGACGTCATGAACCAGACGCCCCACGGCGGCACGGGCGATGGCCCGAGTGACAGAGCCTCGGCCACGACCGCCCCACAGCCCCGTGCCACCGTGCCCGCACGCACCCGACCGAGCAGCGCCGCCTCCGCCCCATCCGACACCGCCGCCACGTCCGGCCCCCGCCGCCGGGCCGGCACCGTGGCCGGGCCCCAGGCCGGGCCCCCGCCGGCCCGCCGCGACGCCCCGCCCGCCGGGAGCGGTGAGCGGACCGCCGCCGTCCCGCTCACCACACCGCGCGTGACCGTCGCGGCCGGGGCGCCGCCCAGGGCCCGGGTACGGGCCGCCGCCTCACCACCGGCCACCCCCGACGGCGCCCCCCGGACCACGGCCGTCACCCCCGACGGCGCCGCCACGACCGCCGCATCCCCACGCACCACGCACGCCACAGCGGCCACGTCCTTCGCCACCGTCTTCCGCGAGGCCCTCCGCCAACGCGGCCTCCCGCTGGAGCGGGTCAGGGAGCGGCTCGAATCCCGTGGCATCCGCATCAGCCTGGCCACCCTCAGCTACTGGCAGCGCGGCCGGAGCCAGCCGGAACGGGCGCAGTCGCTGCGCGCCGTGGACGCGTTGGAGGACATCCTCACGCTGCCCACCGGCGCCCTGCGCTCGCTGCTGGGCCCGCACCGGCCGCGCGGGCGCTCGGTCTGCGAACTCCAGGACCTCAGCGCCTCCCAACGCGTCTTCGGCGAGAACTCGACCGTGGAACGCGCCCTGGGCGCGGCGTTCGCGCACTTCAACGAGGACCTGTGTTCCGTGGTCATCCGCGAGACGCTGCGCCTGGACGAGCGACGCTGTATCCGTGGCACCGCCGTCCACCAGGTGCTGCGCGCCACCCGCGACGGAGCGAGCCGGTTCACGGTCGTGCACTGCATCGACGACACGGCGGCGGAGTCGATCGACGTCGTCGTACGCTGCGGCGAGCCGGGCTCCGTACGCTTCCTGCCCGAGCTGCGCTGCATCGTCATCGAGGTGTTGTTCGGCCGGGAGCTGGTGCGCAACGAGACCGCGGTGATCGAGTACGAGATCCAGCTCGGCCCCAGCGGCGTACCCTCCACGCACCACGAGCGCCGCACCCGCGTCCACCTGCGCGAGTACCTGCTCCACGTGTACTTCCACCCGGACGCCCTGCCGGCCAGCGTGCACCGCTACTACCGCGAGCAGATAGGCGCCGAACAGCGCTACAGCCGACGCATCGCGCTCGACGTCTCCCACTCGGCGCACATGCTCCCCATCCGCTGCCCGGCCGGCGTCCACGGCATGTCCTGGGAGTGGCCGGCGGACTGAGCCAGCCCCTGACCTCCGCCCCCAGCGCACACGCTGACCAGCGGATACGCCCTCCGGGCCGGCCTGGCCCGGGCCGATTCGGCCTGCTCCTGACCGGCCTGGGCTGATCGGTTCCGGCCCGATCCGGCCTGGGCTTCCGGCCCTGTCCGGTCCGGGCCGCCCTGGTCCGGAGTGGGGTGGGGTGAGCCGGGGGCGGGTGGGCCGGCTCCCACACGGCCACGGGGCCGGGGGCCGGCCCCCGCCGAGGTCGACGGGTCGGCACCCGTCCGCCGCCACGCCGCGCTTCCGGACGCGCGGCGCCGTGACGGGCGGGTTGCCGCCCGGGGCTCCGTTGCGCCGACTTCGCCCTGCCCACGAGGATCCGCACCGGCCACCCCCAAGTCAATCCACGGGTTTTCTTCCAACTCCCCAAGCCCTGGCTTGGCCTGGTGTGCTCGTCTAGCGTGACCGAATGACCCTCGACGATCTTCGCGCGTTCCTCGCGGTCTGCGAGGCGGGCAGCCTCAGCGCCGTGGCCCGCGACCTGTCCTGCACCCAGTCGGCCGTCAGCCAGCGCGTCCGCCGCCTGGAGCGCGAGCTCGGGTTGCCGCTGCTGGAACGCCAGCCGCGCGGGGTCGCCCCCACCGCCGCCGGCCGCCTCCTGCGGCACGCCGCGCATGACGGCATCGGCGCGCTCGACCTGGCCGTACGCCAGTTGCGCGAGATCCGCGACGGCGCGGCCGGCACCGTGCGGATCACCACCGGCGCCATCTCCGTACGGCACTTCATGTCCCAGGCCGTCGTCGCCTTCCGGACCCGACACCCCCAGGTCGGGCTGGAGTTCCAGACCTCGCACTCGGGCCGGGGCTGCCTGGACGCGCTCGCCGCCGACACCGCCGACCTGGCGTGGATCACCATCGGCCCGCCCGTACGCGGCGTGCAGCAGCGCACCGTGGTCCGGCTCCCGTGGGTACTCGCCGTACGCGCCGATGACCCACTGGCCACACGCGCCACCATCGGCCCCGAGGACCTCGCCGACATCCGACACATCCGGCTCCCGGAGAACTCCACCTCACGCCGCTCCCTGGACGGCCACTTCGCGCAACACGGCACCGAACCGGACGCCAGCACCAGCGTCGCCGACTGGGACACCGCGATGCTGCTGGCCGAACTCGGCCTGGGCCACGCGATCGTGCCCACCCTCCCCGGCTGGCGCGCCACCGAGCACCCCGCCCTGCGCCTCGTCCCCATCCCGTCCCTGCCCCCGCTCGCCACCGGCTGGGCCGTACGCCGCTGGGAGACCCTCAGCCCGGCCGCCCTGGCCTTCGCCGAAGCGGTGGCCCAGAGCCTGCCCCACCCCGACCCGGCTCCCCTCCCGATCCCGCGCCCCGCGCGGGAGGCGCCGGCGGGGGCGGGAGCGCTGGCCGAGTAGTGACGCAACTGGCGCTGGGGCGGGCGCGGTTGTCCGGGTGCGCGTGGTCGCCCGGGCGGGCGCGGTTGCCCGGGTGGGCGTTCGCCGCGCGGCGCGGGCGGGTAGCTTGGCTAGGCGTAACGGAATGCCGTTCGCTGGACGCGGGAAAGGGAGTCGGCGGGTGCTGAACGAGGTTGCAGGGATTCGCGTACCGGACGGACACGCCGTGGAAGCCGCGCGGCTGGTCTGTACGGAATACGCCGACGACGCGCTGTACCACCACTCCGTGCGGTCGTACTTCTTCGGTGCCGCCTGGGCCGAGGCGCGCGGCCTCGACTTCGACAACGAGCTGTTGCTCGTGTCCGCGCTGCTGCACGACCTGGCCCTGACGCCGCCGTTCGACAGCCACACCGTCGCGTTCGAGGACGCCAGCGGGCACCTGGCCCGCCTCTTCACCGCCGGCCTCGGCTGGCCGACCGCGCGCCGCGACCGGGCCGCCGAGATCATCGTGCTCCACATGCGCGAGGCCGTCTCGCCCGAGGAGGACGTGGAGAGCCGCCTGCTCCAGGTCGGCACCAGCGCCGACGTCTCGGGCGGCGGCCTCGACGCCTTCGACACCGACTTCACCAAGGCCCTGGTCGACGCGTACCCCCGGCTCGGCTTCGCCGAGTCCTTCATCGCCCTCTTCCAGGACCAGGCGGCCCGCAAGCCGGACTGCGCGGCGGCCAAGCTGGTCACGGAGTCCTGGGCCCAACGCACCTTCGCCCACCCGCTCGACCAGGGCTGATCCGGCCCCACCCCCGTCCGCCCGGCCGGGGCGGCCCCCACCGCCGGGCCCGGGTGTGGGACCGCCCCGGCCAGCCGCTCGACCGGCGAGGACGGCGGGCGCTCGGCGGGTTGCCGCCTGACGGGTTTGCCCACTGGCGAGCGCGCGGCTGGCGCGGGTCGCCCGCTGGCCGGGCGTTCGGCTGGGGTGGGGTGGTCGCTGGCGCGGGTTGGGCCGCAGGCGCGCGTCGGCTGCTAGCGGATACGCGGGCTCGCGTGGGCTCACCGCCGGTGTGGATTCGCCCGCTGGCCGGGCGTTCGGCTGGGGTGGGGTGGTCGCTGGCGCGGGTTGGGCCGCAGATGCGGGGTGGCCCGCAGGTCCGGGTTCGCCGCAAGACCGGTTTGACGCGCAGTCGGAGGGTTGTTCGGCTGGGGCGGGCTGGTCGCTGGTGCGAGTTGGGCCGCAGGCGCGGGTTCGCCGCACGTGCGGGCTGGCTCGCAAGGGCGGGATCGGCGCAAGACCTGGTGGCCCGCTGGCGGAGGGGCTTTCGGCCGGGGTGAGCTGGCCGCTGGTGCGAGGCGGGCGGCAGGCCGAGATTGGTCACACGCACGGGCTGGGCCGCAGGCACGGGTTCGCCTATCGGCCGGGGATTCGGCTGGTGCGAGGCGGGCCGCAGCGCGGGGGCCGCACGCACGCGTTGGCCCCCAAGGGCGGGACCGCCCGCCGCCGAGGTGATTCGACTGGTACGAGGCGGGCCGCAGCGCGGGGGGCCGCACGCACGGATTGGCCCCCAAGGGCAGGTTCACCCGCTGGCAGAGGGGCGCGGGTTCGACCGCTGCCCAGGTGATTCGACTGGTACGAGGCGGGCCGCAGGCCCAGGTTGGCCGCAGGCACGGGTTCGCCGCATGCGCGGGCTCGCCGCAGACGCGAGTTGGCCCGCTGGCGGAGGAGCGTTCGGCAGGTGCGGGCTTTGGTCGGTCGCGCCGTGGCGGGGCGGGCTTCGGGATGGCGGCGTTCAGGGCGAGGCAGGCCCGGTGGGCCGGTGCTCGCCGGGCCGACATTCGGTGGGTTGGTCAGCTCGGCGTCGGTGATCCGGCCCCGGCGGCGGGCGGGCCGCCCAGTCGGGCAGGCGGGCACTGATAGAAGAGCTCGGGGTCGCCCTCGTCCAGGCCGTGGAGCAACCCGACCGCGCTCCAACCAGCGTGCTGGAGCAGGCGCTGCATGGGCTGGTTGGACACGTTGGTCGAGGTGAACAGCTTGGGCGTGGTGCACGCGGCCTCGGCGGCGTCGAGGAGTCGTGCGCCCACACCGCGTCGGCGGCTGCTTGGCGCGACCATCAGCAGGGTGATGAAACCCTGCTCGAAGAAGGTGTACTCCACCACGCAGTAGCCCAACGGCCCGCCCGCGTCCTCCGCGAGCAGCACCCGCCCCCGCTCGCACCACCGCCGAATGCTCGCGCGCCGCTCGCCGTCGTCCGCCGTGGCGACGGAGTCGACCCCGGCGAGCGCCGACCAGTCCTCGGGGTTCGCGCGGCGTACCACCAACTCGCCGGCCCCTTCCGTCCGCACGTCGTCACCCGTCACGGGCCCATGGTGGCAGGTGGTGCGGTCGGGCCGCTTCCTCTTTCACCGCCCCCGCCGGCGCCCCCGCCGGCACGTCCGGTCGGGCCACCCCTCCCGCGTGACCGTCACCCCGCCGCCTCCCGCACGGCTTCCCGCACCACCTCGCTCGGGCCGACCCCGCCGCGCCCCGCAGAACTCGTTGCCCTCCGGATCCCGCAGGACGTGATGATGCTCGTCCACCGTCACCACGACCCTCGCGCCGGCAGCCACCAGGCGCTCGCTCTCCGCCGATAGACGGGCCCGCCACTCGGCCGAGCCGCCGTGGCCCGGTACGCGGATGTCGATGTGCAGGCGGTTCTTGACCGTCTTGGGCTCAGGCGTCCGGAGGATCGCGAGCCGGGGTCCGACACCCTCCGGATCGCAGAGCCACGCCCCGTCGTCCACGCCCTCCCCCCTCCAGCAGGTCGCACCGCGCGAGCCACTCCTCACGCGTCGTGAACGGGGCGGGCGGTGGCTGGTCCACGTACCCGAGGGCCGTCTTCCAGAAGGCGGCGAGGAGCCGCGCGTCCGCACAGTCGAGCGTCAGATCGAAACCGACTGCCGTGAACGGACCGTACCGCCCCCTCTGATAAACGTCGCTGACCTGCGGAAACCAACCGCTCCCGCTGACCCCGCCCACCGACCGAACTTCGCCCGACCGAACTTCGCCGCCTGCCACCCCGACGCCCTCTCGGCACCCCGACGCCCTTCCGCTGGCCCAGTGCCGTACCGGCGACCCCGTTCCGTCCCGGCGACCCGGTGCCGCCTCGTCGCCCCGGCGCCGTCCACCACGCCGGCTGCCCCGGTACCGTCCCCCGACGCCAGTGCCGTGCCGCCGGCCCGGGGCCGTCCCGCTCCACGGACCGCCCGCGTAACGCGTGTCACGTCCCGGGACAGGGCTCGCACATACATCCAGTTGTAGGATGACCGGGCAAGTGATTCCCCTACGACCCGACGCCTGACCGTCGCGGTCCGGCCAGGAGGCGAGCCATGACACTGCGCGCTGCGGGGCGGAAGTCGCTCGTGGACACCGTCGTCGAGGAGCTGCGCACGCAGGTGGCCAGCGGCGCCTGGCGGATCGGGGACCGGGTACCGACCGAACACGCGCTGGCCGAACAGCTCCAGGTCGGACGGAACACCGTGCGCGAGGCCGTGCGCGTCCTGTGTCACTCCGGGATGCTCCAGTCCCGACAGGGCGAGGGCACGTTCGTGGTGTCCACGGCCGACCCGGCCGCGGTCATGCGCGGCGTTCAACGCGCCGGCATCCGGGACGTACTGGAGCTGCGCATCGCGCTGGAGGCCGAGGGCGCGCGGCTCGCCGCACTTCGGCACGACCCCGCCGACCTGGAGCGGATGCGGGCCGCACTCGCCGCCCAGGCCGCACTCGCCGACGCGGGCGGCCCGCCACCACGGGGCGCGGACTTCGAGCTGTACGCGGACCACGACGTCGAGTTCCACACCGCCGTCGTGGACGCGGCACACAACTCCGCGCTGAGCGCGACGTACGGCTGGTTCAGCAGTTCCGTACGCGAGGCGCTGGTCACCGCGCTCGACGACCACGACATGCCGCACATCGACCCCGCCGACCACCACGCCGTCATCGACGCGATCGCCTCCGGCGACCCGGTCGCGGCGGAGCACGCGGCCCGAGCGCTGCTCGACGCCCCCAAACGAGCGGTGGACGCACTGCTCAACCCGGACGCGTAACCCTCCCCCCCTTCCCCGAACCCCTCGCACTCCCCCGGCCCCAACCTCTCGCCCCGCAACCTCTGACACACACGCCACTCCAGGCTCCCGACCTCTCGCCCTGCCGACTCCAGCCGTCCGGCCGCCGCTGCCTCCGCTACCCCGCCCGCGCACCGGCCCGACCGCCGCCACCCTCGGGCCGGCGCTCCGTACTCGCCCGGACGCGCGCCCCCGAACCGGCGTCCAGGGCTCCGCACCCGGCGCGCCTCCGCGCGCCCGCGCGCGCCCTTCACACCTCCCGCCCGAGATCCCCGCCCGAACGACGAAAGGTAAGCCGCCTATGTCCGGGATATCCGGGCCGAGCACCGCGCCCGATGACCGGCTCATCGATGCCGAAGAGGACCTGGTCCCCACCCCTCCGGTGGCCGCCGCGCGGCGCACGCTGCGCGCACACCCGGCGCTCCTGCTCCTTGGCATCGTGCTCGCCGCGCTCAACATGCGCGCGGCGCTGGCCAGCGTCTCCCCGCTGCTCGGCGAGATCAGCGACCACTTCCACCTCGCGGCGACCGCGACCAGCCTGGTCACCACCATCCCGCTGTTGTTCATGGGCGTGGCTTCGCCGTTGGCGCCGAAGCTGGCCCGCCGGTTCGGCACCGAGGCGGTGTTGCTCGCCGCGCTGCTGCTGCTCTGCGGCGGCATCCTGCTACGGGTGGCGCCCCCGGTGGTCACGCTGTTCGTCGGCGGCGCGTTCGTCGGCACGGCCATCGCCTGGCTCAACGTTCTGATGCCGGGCCTGGTCAAGCGGGACTTCCCGGAGCGCGCGGCGGCCATGACGGCCGTCTACTCCACCGCGATGATCATCGGCGCGACCGTGTCCGCCGCCACGTCCGTGCCCCTGGAGAACGCCCTCGGCGGCTGGCGCGGCTCGCTGGCCTCCTGGGCGCTACTGGCCGCGGTGGCCGCAGTGCTGTGGATACCGCAGGCGGTCATCGCCCGGCGCGGCGTACGCCACGGCCAGCCCGCCGCCACCCGGAACCCGGCCGCGAACCCCACCTCCCCGACTGCCGACCCCGCCGCCTCGCGTCTCTCCCGCACCCCGCTGGCCTGGCAGATCACCCTGTTCATGGGGTCGCAGTCGTTCGTGGCGTACGTCGTGATCGCCTGGCTGCCGACCGTCTTCACCGACAACGGCATGAGCAAGTCGACGGCCGGTCTGATCTTCGCTTACAGCACGCTCCTCCAGGGTGTCGGCTCCTTCGTCGTGCCACTGCTCGCCGGGCGGATGCGGCAACAGCGGCTGCTGGCGGTCAGCGTCGCGTCGTTGATGGCCTGCGGCGTCGTCGGTCTGTTGGTCGCGCCGGCGGGCGGGGCCTGGCTGTGGGCCACACTGCTCGGCCTCGGGCAGGGCGGCGCGCTCGGCCTCGCGCTGACGATGATGGTGCTGCGCGCCCGCGACGCCCACACCGCCTCCCGGCTCTCCGGCATGGCTCAGACCTGGGGATACCTGTTGGCCGCCGCGGGCCCGCTGGCTCTTGGCGCGCTGCACCAGGTCACCGACGGCTGGACGCTGCCGCTGCTCCTGCTGCTGGGCGTCTGCGCGGGCCTGGCCGCCCTGGGTCTGGGCGCGGGCCGCGACCTCAAGGTCTGAGCGACCGGCCGCGCCCCGGGCCGGTGGGCCCGCCAGAAACCCACCGGCCCGGTGCGGGCCCACTCCACGACGGCCCGCCCCGGCGTCCCGCTCACTTCACCTCGCTCAACCTCCCGGTCGCCACGTCGAAGACGAATCCGCGCACGGCGTCGGTGTGCGGCACGAACGGGCTTGCCTTGATGCGTCGCAACGACTGCCGCACGTCCTGCTCCACGTCGCCGAACGCCTCCGCCGCCCACGCCGGCCGGATACCCGTCTCCTCCTCGATCTGCTGCCGGAACGCGTCGTCGGTGAACGTCAGCATCCCGCAGTCGGTGTGGTGGATGAGCACGATCTCCCGTGTGCCCAGCAACCGTTGGCTGATGGCCAGCGACCGGATCTCGTTCTCGGTGACCGCGCCTCCGGCGTTGCGGATGACGTGCGCCTCTCCCTCCTGGATGCCCAGCGCCGCGTACACGTTCAGCCGCGCGTCCATGCACGCCACCACCGCGATGTTGCGCGAGGGCGGCAGCGGCAGCGGCCCCTGGAAGGTGGCGGCGTACGTCTCGTTGTTGGCCAGGTACTCATCGGTGACGGACATGACACGACCTCCCGTAGCAACGTTCTGTGAGCGTCACAGCACGGTACGGGTCCGCGAAACACCCACGGAAGCCGCCAGGCCCCGCGTACACGCGCCTGTAGCACGCCCGCAACAACCCGACCCCGCACGCTAGTTGACTCCCCCCGCACCTCGCCTCCCGCGCGGGCCGGATGACCGGCCGGACCTCCACCGCCCCCCGGCGAACGGCTCACCGACCGGCCCCGATGAACCACCCCGCAGGGCTACTCGGTGGGCGGCCCGGCGAGCCGGTCGAGCCCGCGACAGGTTGGCCGGCCAACCTGTCGCGGTTACGTCCGCCCCTCGCGCGCCACCTCGTGCAGGCGCTGTGTGTCCACGTCGTAGACGAAGCCCCGCACCGCCTTCTTGTGCGGTACGAACGGGTTCACCAGGACCCGTGCCACCGACTGTCGTACGTCCTCCTCAAGTCGCTCGAAGCCCTCGGCCGCCCACGGTGGTCGGACGCCCGTCTCCCGCTCGATGTCCCGCTTGAACGCGTCGTCCGAGAGGCCGAGCATCCCGCACTTGGTGTGGTGGATCAGCATCACCTCGCGCGTCAGCAACTCCCGCTGACTGACCACGAGCGAACGGATCGCGTCGTCGGTGGCCGCGCCTCCCGCGTTGCGAATGACGTGGGCTTCGCCGCGTTCGAGGCCGAGCATGGCGTAGACGTCGATCCGCGCGTCCATGCAGGTGATCACGGCCAGGTGCTTGGTGGGTGGTTCGCCGAGGAGCGCGGCGGCGGGGGCGAGCGCGTACGACTCGTTGTTGGCCAGGTAGACGTCGGTGACGGACACGGGGAGCCCTGCTTTCTGTAGCCGACTCCCCGCACCGTAGGAACTCCCACGGCCGTACGGAACGCGCGCGCCGACACGTACACGCGAGGGCGGTACCGCGCACCCGCCAGCCGGCCGCATCCCCGTCCCGACCAGGCCGACCCGCGCCGGACGCCCCAGCCCGACGTGCGCCCGGCCTCCGCCACGACCTCTCCCCGGTGCCGCTTCCTCAGTGCCGCTCTCCCAGCCTCCCTCCTCGGTACCGCTCGCGTCGCCTCCTTCCCCTTGGGTGCTGCTCGTGTCGGTGGCTCCCCCTCTTTGCGCCGTGCTCGTCGGTGCGGGTCAGACGGTCAGGCCGGGTGCGGGGGTGGCGTCGGTCCGGCTCAGGAGCGGGTGGACGCCGAGGCGCTCCAGGGCGTGGCGCAGCTGTTCCGTCTCGGAGGGGGGCAGGGGGAGCAGGGGCGGGCGGGGCTGGCCGACGCCACGACCCCGGAGCTCCAGGCCCGCCTTGATCGTCCGTGGGAGACCGTGGCTGACGATGAGCTTCAGCAGGGGCAGCAGGTTCGCCCACATCGCGTCGGCCCGCTCCGGCTGGCCGCCCGTCGCCGCCTCGTACAGGTCCCGGCACGCGCGCGGGGCCAGGTTGGGGGCCGCTGTGCACCAGCCGACCGCGCCGGATCGGAAGGCGTCCAAGGCCAGCGGATTGCTCCCGTTGTAGACCGACAGCGCGCCGTCGGACAGCTCGCGGAGGGCCCGGAAGCGTGTCGCGTCGCCCGAACTCTCCTTGACCATCGTCAGATTCGGGATGGCACGGGCGAGAGCCGCCACCGCTCTCGGCGGCAGGTCCACACCGCTGGTGGCCGGGTTGTTGTAGAGCATGACCGGCAGGTCGCTCGCCTCGGCGACGGCGGCGAAGTGCCGTGCCAGCTCCGCGTCGGTCAGCCGCCAGTACACCTGCGGGAGCACCATGATCGCGGTGGCCCCGTGCCGGGCGGCCACCCGGGCCCGGCGTACCGTGCCCCGCGTGCTGAAGTGCGCCACACCGACCACGGTGGGCACCCGCCCGGCAACGGCGTCCAGCGTCGTCTCGCAGACCGCGTCCCACTCCGCCTCGGTCAGATAGGCACTCTCGCCCGTGCTGCCCAGCGGGGCGATGCCGTGGCTGCCCGCGGTCACCAGGTCGTCGGCGAGCCGACGCAGCGCGTCCAGGTCGAGCCCGCCGTCGGGGGCGAACGGGGTGACGGGGTAGGAGATGATCCCGGTCAGAAGTGGCTTCGCCATCAGAGGTTCACCTCTCCCGTGACGCAGTCGGGGTGACGGCGCAGCGCCTTGCGCGCGTAGTAAGCGAAATTGGCCTGGTTGCGGCGCTCGGTGGAGGTCCAGTCGTGGGCCTCGCGGGCCAGCTCCGGAGGCAGCGGCTTTATCGTCCCGGCCGCCATGGCCAGGAGTTGCAGGCGGGCCGCACGCTCGATCAGGAGCGCCAGGTTGCACGCTTCCTCGACAGTGGTCCCGGTGACCAGCTGGCCGTGGTGGGCCAGCAGGATGGCCCGTTTGTCACCGAGGGCGGCCGAGATGATCTCGCCCTCCTCGTTGCCGACCGGGACGCCGGGCCAGTCCTTGAGGAAGGCGACGTCGTCGTAGAGCGGCGTGGTGTCCATCTGCGAGACCACGAGCGGGACTTCGAGCATGGCGAGCGCGGCCGTGTGCAGCGCGTGCGTGTGGACGATGCAGTGCACGTCCTCGCGGGCGCGGTAGATCCAGGAGTGGAAGCGGTTGGCGGGGTTGGGCATGCCGTCGCCCTCCAGCACCTGGAGGTCCTCGTCGACGAGCAGGAGGTTGTCCTCGGTGATCTCGTCGAAGCCGAGGCCGAGGCGCTGGGTGTAGTAGGTGCCGGGCCGGGGTCCACGAGCGCTGATCTGGCCGGCCAGTCCCGAGTCGTGACCGCCGTCGTACGCGATACGGCAGGTCAAGGCGATCTTCTGACGCGTGGTGAGCTTCGAGTCCGCGAAGTGGCCGTTCATCAGCCGCTCGGCGCGGTCCACGAGCACGGTCTTCGAGTCCCGCAGCGTGTTCGCCATGGTCTGCTCCAGTTCCGGGGCACACGCCGTCGCCGGCAGGCCCACCGTCCGGTGCTGTGGCACAGCACCACCGAGAGGAAACTGTGTTCACCATAGGACACCAGGTGTCATGACGGCAAGGGGTGTCCGCCACGAACCCGCGCGGCCGGTTCCGACTACGCCACCGACGGCTGTGCCAGGTCGACTCCGAGGCCGGTGCGGTTCGGCGCGTACCGCTCGTCGCCCACCGCTCACCGGCTGGCACCGCCCGCCGTTCGGAGCTCGCTCGGCCGGGCTCGTCCGGGGTGGCCGGGACATACTTGGGTTCCCGCCCGGCCGATGCCAGCCCGCGCGGAGCGGTGTGCGAAGGGGAGAAGACAGTGATCAATCGGGTCCGGCAGCTTCGTAAGGAACGACTGCTGACACTGGAGGCTCTCGCCGAGCGCTCCGGGGTCACCAAGAGCTACCTGTCCAAGGTCGAGCGCGGCCAGAGCACGCCGTCCATCTCCGTCAGCGTGTCACTCGCCAAGGCCCTGCACGTCCCGCTGGGCAACCTGTTCGCCGACGCCACGGAGCCCTCCGAGATCACCGTCACCCGCGCCGGCGAACGTCAGGTGCTCTCCTCCGACGAGGAGCCCGGCAGTCGGTACGAGGGGATAGCCCTGGAGGCCCGCGACAAGCGGATGACGCCCTTCATGCTCTATCCGCCACACGGGGGACCCGCACCGTTCCGGGACCACCCGGGCGAGGAGTTCGTCTTCGTCCACGCGGGCAACGCCGAGCTCATCTTCCCCTCGATGATCATTCCCCTCGGCCCCGGCGACTCCGTCTACTTCCAGGCGACCACCCCGCACAAGGTCCGCTCCACCAGCGCCGAGCGTGCCGCCGTGCTGCTCATGGTCAGCGACGACCGCGACGCGGCGGAGACCGCTCACCCGCACCTGCCCTGACCCCCACCCGCCAGTCGGGCACAGACGCCGCCATCCCCAGCCCGCCCGCACCGCCGCGCTCCGGCCGAGTCGGCCCGCTCAGCCGGCCCGGTGCACCTCCACGCCCTCGGGCAGGCCGAAACGCTGGAGCAGGTCCGAGTACCAGCCGTCCCGCAGGGCCGTTTCGACCGGCTCCGGCTCGCAGCACGTCAGCCCCGCCTCCTTGGCCCAGGCCAGCGCCCCCACGACGGCCCGCGCCCGCTGGTAATGAGCCGGTGTCACCTCGTACGCGGCGGCTGCCTCCTCGCTGAACACGCCCTCCCAACGGCGGCCCGACGGCGTCGCCCCGTACGCCACCGCGCAGTCCTCGTCCCGCACGTAGATCGCCATCGCGGGCGCGCTGGTGGTCGCGACGACCTCCGCCACCGACGGGCTCGGCCGCGCCCCCCAGCGGTCGTTGAGCCACAGCTCGCGCCAGTCCCCCCGGACGTACTCCGCCAGGATCGCGCTCCCGTGGGCGACGACGGCGGACTCCTTCGACAGCGTGTCATCGCCCTTGGCGACGATGATCCAACCCGAGTACCCCATGCCTCAGACGCTACTCGCCACCTCTGACAACACCCCCTGCGTGAGCCCCACTCCTGAAGGTCAAAAGCTGTTCAACCTTTGGCTTGTGCCGGTGGCGCGCGGATGGCCCGCCAGGCACGACCATCAGCCAGTGACATGCACATGGCTATACGGTGAAGAGTCAACAAACGGGCTCACGCGGTCGATCACACCACGCGCGCGGGTGAGTTCGGCACACGCGGAGCGGCTCGTACGGGAAGCCCGACCGCGCCCCCGTACGAGCCGCGCGCCTCGTACGTCTCAACTACCCCGCACCCGAGGGCGACCGGGGCCGTACGTCACTCCTCGCCGGCCAGCGTGAGGCCGCGCAGCTTCTGTCCCGCGTACCAGGTGGCGACCACCGTGACGCCGATCAGCAGCACCACGGCCGCCGGCAGGCCCACGTCCGAACGGATCACGTCGCCCTGGCCGATCCTCTCGGCCGCCGCCAGCGACCACTGCTGGACGCTGAGTTGGCGCGCGCCGGAGACGTACGTGCCGAACACGGACTCCCACACCAGCGCGTAGACCAGACCCGCGACGACCGCGTGCTTGGTGACGGTGCCGAGCAGCAGGAAGATCGCGCTGTAGGCGATGGAGGCCATGGCGGCGGCCGAGGTGTACGCGCCGGCGATGCCCTGGCTGTTGCCGTTCAGGATCAGGCCGGCGATCAGGGTGGGTATCGCGGAGAAGGCCATCGTGACGCCGACCGCGACGAACAGCTTGGTGACGATGATCGTCGGCCGCTTCACCGGCTTGGCCAGCAGATACACCACCGAACCGTCGTCGATCTCCGGGCCGATGGCGCCGGTGCCCGCGATCACGCCGATCAGCGGGACCATCACGGACAGCGCGAAGCCGCCCAGGATGGCGTCGGCGGTGTCGTCGTCGGCTCCGGTCATCACCCGGATCGCGATGGAGATGACGATCAGCAGCGCGGGCAGTGAGCAGAGGATCAGCGCGCGGCGCCGGCCGAGCAGCGCCCGGTAGGTGAGCCGGGCGACCGTGGGGTTGTACATCGCTGGGGCTCCTTGCGTTATGCCGCGACGAGGTAGGAGAAGACGCTCTCCAGGGACTCGTCCGATGGCGAGACCGTGAGGAGCCTGATGCCGTGCTCGCGGGCGACGCGCGGCAGGAGTTCGGTGAACCGGTTGAAGTCGACGGCCTGGACGCGCAACGCGCCCTCCGCCGTGTCCACCTCGATGCCCGTCGTCGACGCGTCCGCGATCAGCGCGGCGGCCAGCGCCCGGTCATCGCTGGAGCGCACCAGGTAGCGGTGCGGGCGGTCGGTCATCAGGCGGCGGATCTTGCGGAAGTCTCCCGACGCGGCGTGCCGGCCAGCGACGATCACCTCGATATGCGCGGCCAGTTGCTCGACCTCCTCGAGGATGTGCGAGGAGAACAACACGGTGCGTCCCTCGGCGCCCATGCGCCGCAGCAGATCCATGAGCTGCATCCGCTGACGCGGGTCCATGCCATTGAACGGCTCGTCGAGCAGCAACACCGACGGCTCGTGGACCAGCGCCGACGCCATCTTCACGCGCTGGCGCATGCCCTTGCTGTACGTGGAGATCTTCCGGCCCGCCGCGTACTCCATCTCCACCGTGGCCAGCGCCCGCCGCGCGGCGGCCTTCGGCTCCGCCAGCCCGTGCAACTCGGCGTTGGCCAGCACGAACTCCTGCCCGGTGAGGAAGTCGTACATCGACTCGCGCTCGGGAACGATGCCGATGTGCCGGTAGCTCTGCTCGTTGCGCCAGATCGGCGTGCCGTCCAGGGTGACGGAGCCGGTGGACGGCGCGAGGAAGCCGCCCATCATGTTGATCAGCGTGGACTTGCCCGCGCCGTTGGGGCCGAGTAGACCGGTCACGCCCGGACCGATGGTCATCGTCACGTCGTTGACGGCGACGACGTTCCCGAACCAGCGGGAGACGTTGTCGATGAGGACAGTACTCATGGGCGCGGCCCGTTCCTTCGAGGGGTGGTGGCGAGGGCGGGGCCGTGGGCGGCGGGGTGACCAGGGACGTGCAGCGTCCTCAACCGGTCGGCTACGGCCACCCCTCGATCGGCCGGGCGCGCCGGGTGGTCCTGGCTGGTCACAGGCCGACCTTCCGGTAGCGACGGACCAGCAGCCCGTACGCGCCGGCGGCCAGCGCGGCGTACACCAGCAGGTAGACGACGCCCACGGCGGCGTCCGGGCCGTACTCGCCGGGTGCGGCGGACGTCGCGGCCAGGAAGGCCGAGCCGATGCCGTCGATGAGCGTGATGGGCGAGAAGAGGCCGAGCCACTCGATCGCCCCGCTCTCCGCCTGCTCGTCCGCGATGCCCTGCATGACGCTGACGGCGCCGTAGGAGATGGTCAGGACCGCGATGATGGCGGCGACGCCGAAACCCCGGCGCGGCGTGAGCGCGGCTATCACCAGGCCGATGCCGGCGAAAAGAATCGAAAGCAGAGCCACGGAGACCATTCCCTGTGCGAACCCCTTCGTCTGGTCCACGAAATCGAGCTTGGCGAGCAACGCCCCCACGTAGAGGATCGCTACGGGTGTCGCGGTGAGCAGGAAGATAGCCGAGGCCAGCGCGGCGAGCTTCGCCACCACGTAGTCCACGGTCTCGATCGGCCGCGAGAAGTACAGCGGGATGGTCTTGAACCGCAGATCACGCGAGACCGATTGTGGCGCCTGCGAGGCGACGAACAGACCGATCACAGCCTGCAGGATGATCGCGTACCGCGTGTACTCGACCGGAAGCTTGTTGACGTTGGTCGCCACGGCGACCGCCACGATGATCCCCGCGGGCAGGCACATCACACCGAGCAACAGCATCGGCAGCACCTTGGACTTGGCGGAACGGCCCAGTCCGTAGGCGCCGCGCAGGCTCTGTGAGAAGAGCGACCGGCGGGCGTAGGCGCGACCGAGGCGCGGGCCGTCGTAGTGCCGGTAGCCGATGTTGTGGATGACATCGGCGGTCGGCGCCGCGCCGCGCGCGGCCTGCCACGCGCCGGCTTGCGCCGAACCTGCCCGCGTGGTGCCCGACCGCGTCGTGCCGGCTGGCTTTTCAGGCGACATCGCCGCTGCCTCCTTCCTGGTGCTGACGCGCGGCGTGCCGCTGCGCGGAGTGCTGATGGGCGGGGTCCGCCTGCGCGGCGGCACCCCGGGCGGAGGTGGCCTGGTCCTCGGCCGTGGGGCCTGGGGCCGTGCGGCTCGGGGTGGCATGGCTGGGGGCGGCCTGGGCCGCCGGATCGGCGCGGAAGACCTCCGCTATGCGGTGCCTGCGCTGCTCCATCCGCACCAGCCCGAGCCCGAGCCCGGCGACCGCGTCCCGCACCGCGTCGTAGGTGTCGTCGCCGGTGACCTCGACGAACAGCACCCTGGCCGACGCCGGCGAGCCGTCCGCCTCCCGCTCGGCCGTGGCGACCGCGAGGCCGGCCCGCTCCAGCGCGTCGCGCAGCGCGGTCGTGCCGTCCGGGTGCGTGTCGCTGTCCGTGACCTCGACCGCGAGCGACGCCGTGGCCTGGGTGAAGTCGTCCGTCGAGGACGATCGCAGCAGCGTGCCGCCGTCGATGACAACCACGTGGTCGCAGGTACGCTCCAGCTCGCCGAGCAGGTGCGAGGTCACCAGGACGGAGATGCCGAAGTCGGTGTGGACGCGGCGGATCAGGCCGAGCATCTCGTCCCGGCCGACCGGGTCGAGGCCGTTGGTCGGCTCGTCGAGCAGCACGAGCTGCGGGTCGTGGACGAGCGCCTGAGCGAGCTTGACCCGCTGCTTCATGCCGGTCGAGTATCCGCCGATGGGGCGGTACCGCTCCTCGTAGAGGCCGACGTGGCGCAGCGTGTCAGCGGTGCGCTCACGGGCGGCGGACGGTGGCAGTCCCGACATACGCGCCATGTGCACGACGAACTCCGTCGCCGACACGTCCGGTGGCAGACAGTCGTGCTCCGGCATGTACCCGACGCGTTCCCTGATCGCCCCGCCCTCGCTGGCGACATCGAGGCCGAGCACGGCGGCCTTCCCCTCACTGGCAGGGGAGAGGCCGAGCAGGATCTTGATCAGCGTGGACTTGCCGGCGCCGTTGGCGCCCACCAGTCCGGTCACGCCCGGGGCGATGTCGAGGGAGAGCCGGTCCAGCGCGGTCACCCGGGGGAACCGCTTGCTCAGACCTTCGGTAGCGATCACAGTCACGTGTTCGAAGGTAGTGCCGGTCACCGTTTCCGGCGTCCATCCAGAGGTCCCCACCTCCTACGACTGGAGTCGTAGAGGCCCGTAGGGGTACAGGCTCGAAGGAGAACACCCGTTGTACTCCTTGGTCGCTATCCATGGGTCTGAGCTGGGGTTTTCGTCCAAGGGTCACCCTCGGTGGACAGGTGGGGGCGCGGGGGCGACACGACCCGGCGCACGGGCGAAGGGCCGCCCACAAAAGAGGCGCACCACCGGGACGGGAACGCGCCGGGGCGCGGAATGAGTGACGCGAGAGCCCGTCGGGCGGCCGTGTGACGACGGTCCGGTGGGGCGGCGGGCGGGGCGCCTGGGCCTGTGAGGTGCGGTGGGGGCGGGCGGGCTCGTGGGACGGGTCGAGGACCGGACCCGGGGGTGGCGGCGGGGCACGAGACGCCCGCGCTTCCGGTGTTACCCACGGTTTTCCACAGGCGGGTCGGGCCTATTGACGTAGCCGCCAGCCATTGTCACATTCATCAGTGTCAAGTTGCGGGGCCGGAACAGGGACACTCCCCCGCGTCTTCCGGCCCTGTGGGCTGGCCTGCGGGCCAGGTCGGGGCCGGGGGGCGCCGGGGCCTCATCGCTCAGGGACGGACGGGAGCCATGACCACAACGGTGGACGATCGACTCGGCACGCGCGGTGCCGGACTCGCGCCCGAACTGCGCGGTTTCCGCGCGGTGCAGCGGCTCGCCTACGAGTGCGCGGAGGCCGTCGCCGCACAGCTGCGGCCCGGGGTGACCGAGCGCGAGGCGGCGCGGATGCAGCGCGAGTGGCTGCGCGAGCGGGGTGTGCGCGACTGGTTCCACCTGCCGTTCGCCTGGTTCGGCGACCGCACGGCCTTCACCGACTTCCGCGTCCCGCTCCAGTTCTTCCCCACCCGGCGGGAGCTGGAGCCGGGCATGCCCTTCATTCTCGACATGGCCCCGGTGTTCAACGGCTACACGGCGGATATCGGGTACGCGGGGTGCCTTGGCCCCAGCCCACTGCACGACAGGCTGGTGGCCGACCTGGAGGCACACCGCGAACTGATCCTGCGTGAGGTGCGGGAGCGGCGCCCGCTGCGCGAGATATACGAGGACGTGGAACGGCTCATGGTCCGCCAGGGCTACGCCAACCGGCACCGCGCCTACCCCTTCGGCGTGATCGCGCACAAGGTGGACCGGGTGCGGCAGCGTCGCTGGTCGCCGACGGCGTTCGGGTTCGGCACCCAGAGCCTCAAGGGACTGGCCAGCGACGCCCTGCACGGACACCGGGAGGGCTGGTCCCCGCTGTGGAGCCCGCACCGATTCTCCGACCATCCGCCCCGCCCCGGCCTGTGGGCCGTGGAGCCGCACCTCGGATTCCGGGGCGTGGGAGCCAAGTTCGAGGAGATCCTGGTCGTCACCGACTCCCGGGACCCCGAGCAGAGCGCGTTCTGGCTGGACGACGATCTGCCGCACGTTCGGCGCTGGGCGGAGGAGAAGGCCGTGTGAGCGCGGGCGACACCAGCCCGCCCGCGTCCGACCTCGCCGACGCGACCGGGGCCGCGAGCGAGGGCGGCCGACCGCCAGTGAGGACGGCGCCACGGGGAGCCCGATCGCGGATGGTGAGTCCGCGCGCGGCGAACCCGTGAGGGTGGGGATGTGCACGGCGGCGCAACGAGGGAAGGCGGCGAAGCGGCGGGGCGGTTGAATCCGCCGGGGCGGTGGACGGCTCCGGCGGGACGACGGCCGGTAGGGCCACGGCAGCGAACGAGGCCGTGGAAGCGAGCGAGAGGGAGGCGAACACAGTGGCAGCGAGCACCGGTGCGCGGGGCACGGTGGCAACGGGGGCCCTGGCCGGGGCGACCGAGCGGTGGGTCAGCACGGGCGGGGTGCGGTTGTGCGTCGCCGAACTGGGCGACCGCCAGCGCCCGACCATCGTCCTGGTGCACGGCTTCCCCGACAGCAAGGAGGTGTGGAGCGAGGTCGCCGGACGGCTGGCCGACCGGTTCCACGTCGTCCTGTACGACCTGCGCGGCTGCGGCCGGTCAAGCGCGCCCAGGCCCCTGCGCGGGGGGTACACGCTGGAGAAACTGACCGACGACTTCCTGGCCGTCGCCGACGCGGTCAGCCCGGACGAACCGGTGCACCTGGTGGGGCACGACTGGGGCTCGGTACAGGGCTGGGAGTTCGCCACCGTGGGGCGCACCGAGGGTCGTATCGCGTCCTTCACCACCATGTCCGGCCCCAGCCTGGACCATCTGGGCATCTGGCTGCACAAGCGGGCCGTGCGTCCCACGCCCCGCCGCGTCGGCCAGCTCCTCGGCCAGGGCGTCAAGTCCTGGTACGTGTACGCCTTCCACACCCCCGTGCTCCCCGAAGCGCTGTGGCGCGGACCGCTGGCCAAGGCGTGGCCGAAGCTGCTGTCCCGCGTGGAGAACACCCCCGGCCGTGGGGAACCCGGTGGCGACTACCCGACACCCTCGCTCCCGCGCGACGGAGCCCGCGGGGTGTGGATGTACCGGGACAACGTGCGTGCCCGACTGCGCCGCCCGCGTACCGACGCCTACGCCCACGTGCCCGTGCAGCTCATCCACCCCACCGGCGACGTCTTCGTCTCCGAGCGGGTCTTCGACGAACTCGACCAGTGGGCACCCCAGTTGACGCGCCGCCGCCTGGCCGCGAAGCACTGGGCGCCACGCACCCGTCCCGACCAGATCTCCGCCTGGATCGCGGAGTTCGTCACCGGCGTGGAGGACGGCGCGTCCGCCAGGCAGCCGCAGGCCAAGAGCGCGTACGCGGCTCGGTTCGGCGGCCAGTTGGTGCTGGTCACGGGCGCCGCCAGCGGCATCGGCCGAGCCACGGCGTTCGCCTTCGCGGAGGCGGGCGCGCGGGTGGTGGCCGTGGACCGGGACGCCGAGGGTGCGGCCCGTACCGCCGAGCTGGCGCGCCTCATCGGCGCCCCACGGGCCTGGAGCGAGGCCGTCGACGTCTCCGACGGGGACGCGATGGAGAAGCTGGCCACCAAGGTCGCCGACGAGCACGGAGTGGTGGACGTGCTGGTCAACAACGCGGGGATCGGCATATCCGGCCCGTTCATGGACACCCGCCCCGAGGACTGGCAACAGGTGCTCGATGTCAACCTGTGGGGCGTCATCCACGGGTGTCGCACCTTCGGTAGGCAGATGGCCGATCGTGGCCAGGGCGGCCACATCGTCAACACGGCCTCCGCGGCGGCGTTCCAACCGACCCGGATGCTGCCGGCGTACGCCACGTCCAAGGCGGCGGTACTGATGCTCAGCGAGTGCCTGCGCGCGGAGCTCGCGGACAAGGACATCGGCGTCTCCGCGATCTGCCCCGGCATCGTCAACACCAGCATCACCACGACAACCCGCTTCGTCGGCGTCGACAGTACGGAGGAGCAGCGCCGCCGGACCCGCAGCACCCGCCTGTACGGCAAGCGCAACTACCCACCGGAGAAGGTCGCCGACGCGATCCTGGACGCCGTGGCCCGTAACCGGGCCGTGGTGCCCGTGACCCCGGAAGCGCGCGGCGCGTACCTGATGTCCCGCTTCACGCCCAAGGTCCTCCGTGGTCTGGCCAGGCTCCAGCCCAAGGACTGACCCCGCCCGCAGGCCGGGCCCGCCACCAGCCACCGTGTCACGCACGGGCACCAGGAGCGGGCCGTTGGCCGGCCAACCGCACCACGCCGACCGCACCCCACCCAACCCGGAGCAGCCCGTCCAAGCCGGCCAGCTCAGCCCGGCCCAGACCAGCCCGAGCCGGGACAGCTCAACCCGGGCCAGCCCAGTCCAAGCCAACACGACCCAGCCCGAACGAACGACACGATCTGGCCTGGCCCGGCCCAACCCAACACGGCCCGGCCCGCCCCGGACCTGAGCCACCGACCAGCGGCCGCCAACCACCAACTCCCTCCCTCACGAACGACCGAACCGCCGAACGACCGAATCACCGAATCACCGAACCGCTGGACGACCGAACCGCCGGACGACTGAGCCACCGAACGACCGAACCGCCGGACGACTGAACCGCTGAGCTGAAGGAACGGAAAGAAAGGGGTAGGACGTGTCGGAACCGTCCGCCGAGCCGGCCGCGTCCCCCGAGTACCGGATCGAGGACCTGGCCCACCACAGTGGCGCCACGGTCCGCACGATTCGGGCCTACCAGGACCGTGGCCTGCTGCCCAGGCCCGAGCGGCGGGGTCGGGCCAACGTGTACGGGGGCGAGCATCTGGTCCGACTCCAGCGGATCGCGGCCCTGTTGGAGCGGGGCTACACCCTCTCCAGCATCAAGGAACTCCTCGCGGCCTGGGACGCGGGCCAGGATCTGGGCGGGGTGCTCGGCCTGGTCGCCGAGGTCGAGGGGCCGTGGACGGACGAGAAGACCGCCCGGATCACCCGGGCGGAGCTGGCCGAGCGGTTCGGCGGCGACCCCGACGAGACGGCCATCGCGGAGGCCGCTGAGCTGGGCATCCTGGAGCCCGACCCCGGGGACCCGGAGGTGTTCCTGGTGCCCAGCCCCCAGGAGCTGTCCGTGGCGGCTGAACTGCACGCGGCCGGGGTGCCGCTGCTGGCCATCGCCGACCACGTACGGGAGCTGCGCGGCCAGATCGAGCACATCGCGGTCCGCTTCCTCGACTTCACCACGGAGCACGTGTTCCAGCAGTACCTGGACCACCCCCCGACCGACGCCGAGGCCCAGGAGGCGGCGTTCCTCATCCGCCGCTTCCGGCCGCTCGCGCAGCAGACCATCGACGCGGAGCTGGCCCGTGCGATGCGCTCGGTGGCCACCCGTTACCTGCACCGGCACCTGGGCCAGTTCGGCCACCTGCCCAGCCCAGCCCCCACCCCCGCCACGGCACCCCGGCCAGGACCGCGACCCGAGCCCCGACCCGCCGACGCACCGGCGACCAGACCCTCACCACGGGAGGCCCGACCACAACTTGAGGACGACGCGGCACAGGTGGCGCTGCCCAGCGAGACCCTGCGCGCGGTGCGCGAGTTGGTCGGCGACGCGCACGCGGCCACCTTCATAGCCGGCGCGGCGGAGCGCGAGGTCTGGGCCCGCCGCATGGACCGCCTGACCCCACCCGAGCCACCCCGACCAGGGCCGAGTGACTGAGCCGTGGCGAGCCGAGCCGGCCCTGCCGGGAGACGGGCCGCCCGTCACGCGACGTCGTATCCGAGCCCCGTACGGCATCATGGGAAGGCATGAGACCCACGGATGAGCCACCCGGTTCGAGCAGCGGAAACAGCGAGCACGGAGTGGGCGGGGCAGGGGCCGGCGACCCTCGGATCGACAGCACCGAGCGTGCCGTGGCCGCCGTGGTGGCCGTGGCGGAGCGGTACGGGCGTCAGGTCGACGTGGAGCACTCCATCGGTGCCGACCAGTCCGGTCGGCGACTGGCCGCCGGTGCCTTCACCGTCACCGACCCGGACGGTTCGCTGCCGCACGAGGCGTTCATCGAGTTGCCGGGCCGCCCCGAGGTCCAGGTCCAGGTGTTCAGCGAGGGCGACGCCACCGTCACCGTGGACGAGGTGGAGTTCTCCGGTGTACCGCGCGCACAGCTACCCGCCTTCCTCGACTCCGTCTACGGCGGGCGGGCGTGGGTGCGGGCCCGGACGTTCACCCAGACACTGATCATTCCGCTGCCCGGCGACGTCACGTACAAGGAACTGCTGTTGGGCCCGTGGAGCCTGACGCCCTGGCTGCGCAGCGTCACCCGGTGAACCCACGACCCGCCGAGCCCGCGGTCCACTGACCCACCACCCATCGAGTCCGACCCGACCGAGGCCCAACCCCACCACCCCACCCTCATCGAGCCCCGCCCGGCCGAGCGCCCCCGACCCCGCCCCGTCCGATCGAGCCCGCCCCCGCCGAAGTGGCCACCGGCTGGGTTGGCCGTCACGGCGCGCACCCGTCGCATGGCTGGTACGCCACCTGCCGGCGTCTGAGCCCGTCCCCGCCCTCTCCCGCCCACGCGGTCGACAGCCGGCGCGCGGCACCCTGGGCTCAGAGGCCCGGTGCCCCCCACACCGGGAACCAGCGGCCCAGGTCCTTCTCGATCCGCAGGTCGTCGGCGAGCAGGGCGCGGGTCTGGAGTTCGAGGCCGTTGTCCCGCTTGTCGCTGGCGTCGGGCAGCGGGGCGAAGGGGTAGAAGGTGCCGCGCTTGTAGAGGTAGACGAGGGCGAGGGGGCGGCCTCGCGCGTCGCGGAAGCTCAGCAGCGAACAGAGCAGTTGCGGCCCGAACCCGCCGTCGCGCAGTGTGGTGTTGACCGCGTGCAGGTCGTTGACCAGGGCCGCGGTGTCGTCCGGGGCGTGTTGGGTGAGCAGCCAGGTGAAGCCGTAGGCGTCCTGGCTGAACTCGACCGGGATGCCGCCGCGCTCGGCGTCGGCGTCGAGCAGGTCGCGTACCTCGCGTTGGAGGCCGGCGAACGCGCCGCCTTCCACGCTCGCGAAGCACACCGAGCCCTGCCCGGTCGGCGTGAACCCCGCACCGGCCTCCAACGTGATCGCCGCCGACGGCAGCGCGAAGAGCTGGTCGAGGTCGGGGCGGGCCGGCTTGCTACGGCCGAGCAGGGCGTCCAGAAAGCCCACGAGAATCGTCCTTCCAGGGTGACGCGGGGCGGTGGGGGTGGCGAGAGGCGGAGCCGGCGCGAGCCAGACCGGCGGGGCGGAGGGGGAGGCGGGAGGGGGAGGGGGAGCCCCCCGTCAGGGCCGGCCCAGTTGGGCGGCGATGCGTCCGAGCTGGTCCAGTCGCTGTTCCAGCGTGGGGTGGGAGGACAGCAGCTTGCTGAAGCTGCTGCCGGAGAAGGCGGGGGCGAAGTAGAACGCGTTGTACGGCTCGGCTCGGCGCAGGTCGCGGGTGGGAATCCGGGCCATCTCACCGGTCACCTTGGTCAGCGCGGCGGCGAGCGCGGACGGCCGGCCCGTCAGCAGGGCGGCGGCGCGATCGGCGGAGAGCTCGCGGTAGCGCGAGAGCAGCCGGGTCAGCAGGAAGCTGATGGCGTAGACGACGGCGCTGACCAGCGGAATGACCAGCAGCGCGATGCCCAGACCGTTGTCCCGGTTGTTGCCCCGGGTCAGGCCGCCCCACAGGGCGACGCGGGTGATCAGCCCGGCCAGCACGCCGAGGAAGGACGCGATGGTCATCACCGCGACATCGCGGTGCGCCACGTGTGACAGCTCGTGCGCGATGACGCCTTCCAGTTCCTCGGGTTCCAGCCGTCGCAGGAGTCCGGTCGTGGCGCAGACCAGCGACTTGCGCTGGCTGCGCCCGGTGGCGAAGGCGTTCGGTACGTCGCTGTCGGCTATCGCCACGCGAGGCTTGGGCATGTCGGCGAGCGCGCACAACCGGTCCACGGCGCCGTGCAGCTCGGGTGCCTGCTCCGGGGTGACCTCGCGCGCGCCCATGCTGAACGCCGCGATCCGGTCACTGAACCAGAACTGGGCGACGAACATCCCTCCCACGAGCAGCACGATCATGGGCCACGCGTTGCCGAGCAGCGCCACCAGAACACCGATGAAGATCACGTAGAGCAGCCCGATCAGGAACATCGTGCTGACCATGCGGGTGGCCAGGCCCCGGTCGGGCGCGAATCGCGTACGCGACATAAGCCCCTCCTCTGCGCTCTCCTACGATTCTCCCCCTTTACGGGGTATTCGTGAGATAAGCGCAGAGCTCGGGCGATGTCTCGCAGCCCATCACCCGGCGCGCAACCGGCCCGCCGGACCGCACCGCGCGGCGCCTGGCGGGGCTGGCGGCTCCGCCATCCGGGGGGATGCGCAGGTGGGCTTACGCCGGGCTCCGCGGGCACGGTGACGGCCACCACCCCCGGTCGGCGAAACCGCAGGTCAGCGAAACCGCAGGTCAGCGGGCCAGGCGTAGAAACGTACGACGGTAGACAGTACGACGGCGGACGCGAGGCCGGGCCGTGCCACCCTGAGCTCAGGCCCCTACCGGTCCCCCGAATCTCGGACCCCCGGCCCCGGGCCCAGACCCCCTGGGCCCCACGCTCCGAGCCACGCGCCTCGGCCTCGCGTCGGCCACGACCCCGCGCCCGTGACCCCGAGCTGTCGCGTCCCCCACTACGCCCCACCACGCCCGCCCGCCCTACCGCGCCCCGTCACGCCCCTACCGCGCCCGTCATGTCCCCCGTCGCGCCGGCGGCGGTGTCTCAGCCTTCGACTCCCGCGCCCCGTTCGACTGGCCGTCGGCGGCCGGGACCGGCTGACGGCCGAGACAGCCGGGCCCGGCCGGGCCGGGGAACGGGTCAGAGGGCGGGTGGGCCACGGCGACACGTAGGCCAGGCGGACGGGTGGACCAGGCAGGCGAGGGGGCCAGAGCGACGGGTAGGCCAGACGGACGGATAGGCCGGACAGGCGAGTGGCCAGAGGGGCGGGTGGGTCAGGCGGGCGGGTGGGTCAGATCGCGCGGAGGAAGGCGCTGGTGGCGACCTGGCCGATCATGCGCAGCCGGGTATCGCCCGCGAGCCGCTTCTCGGTGGCCTCGCGCACGCCGGCCCACCGGCCGTCGCCGAAGTCGTCCATGACGATCACCGCACCCGGCGCGGCGACCCGCTCGGCCCACTCCAGGTCGGCCGCCACCCCTTCGAAGGAGTGATCGCCGTCGATGATCAGGACGCCGTACTGCCGGTCGGACAGCTCCTCGCGGACGGCGGGGTCCTCGGAGAACCCCTTGCGCAGCCGCAGCCGCGCGTCCTCGACTCCGGCGTAGGCCAGGTTGGCGCGCACCACGGCCTCGGTGACGGGGGTGCCCGAGGGGTCGGAGGAGATCTCGAAGCCGGGCTGGAGCTGCACGGGGTTGAGCGGGTCGACGATGGTGAGCTGGTAAGAGAGGCCGCTGCGCAGCAGCTGGCGGGCCATGCCGCCGGCGAACAGCCCGTAGAGCGTGCCGATCTCCAGGACCTCGCCGTTGGGCGGGCCCAGCAGCGGCGTGGCGGCGAGCTTGCCGAGGATGTTGCGGGTGGAGCCGGCGATGCGCCCGACGCCCCGGTTCTCCAGCTCGACCAGGGTCCGGTAGGCCAGAACGGTTTCCTTGTACGCGCTGTCGCGGCCGGTCACCACGGCGATCTGGGCGGCGAGTTCCACGATCTCCTCGCGGCTTGGCTGCCGGTCGGTCAACCTGCCGTCGCGGCCAAGCAGCAGGTCAGTGGAGTGCTTGCGTTGCAGCTCCTCGCGGAGGACGGTGAGTTCACGGCGGGCTGAGCGGAGCTTTCTGTCAATGCGCTGGTCGAGCTGGTCAAGTACGGGCCGCAGCGCGCGACGGGCGGAACGGGAGGCGATCAGTGTGCTGTGGAACTTCACACAGCGGACCCTAGGTGCGCGTCCGGGCGCTGTGAAGCCGTGTCAGCCAGCCGTCGACGGCCGTCAGTCAGATGAACTAGATGGTCAGCGTCCATCCTTCGGGCGTTCACCGAACATTGCCCCCTGAGTCACTCTCCGGCCATCCGATCAACCGGGCCGACCACGCCCCGAGCCCTCTCCCGTCCCACAGTCACTCAACCACCTCGCCCGTAACGCCCTCAGCCCATGACCACCAGCCACGCGTCACGGCGGGCACCGTCACGGCAGCGGGGTCACCGGCGGGTCCGGGCGCCGCGGCGAGGCCGCCGCGGCGAGGCGGTCGCCTCGGATTCCGCCCGCCTCGCCTCGGGCTCCGCCCGCCCTCGCGCCGGGCCGGATCGCCGCCACGTCCGGGCGCCGCGCACCCCGGCGCCGCACTCCCAGACGCCACGCTGCCAGGCCCCGCACTCCCGACGCCATGCCCCCAGGCGCCGCACTCCCAGCTCCCGCGACTACGGTCCCGCGGCCGACGTAGGCTCGGTGCCATGAGCCTGCGCCTGAGCACCGTGATCCTTCCCACCGACCGCTGGCACGAGGGAGGACGCGCGAAGTGGCAGCGCGCCGAGGAGCTCGGCTTCCACGCCGCGTACACCTACGACCACCTCTCCTGGCGGACCTTCCGCGACGGCCCCTGGTTCGGCGCCCTCCCCACCCTCACCGCAGCCGCCACGGCCACGGACCGCCTGCGCCTGGGCACCCTCGTCACCTCAGTCAAGCCTTTTTCACCTATCCCATGTTGAGCTGCTGCGTTGCAGAGGCGGATGAGTCATACATGGTTGAGGGGCCGGAATCGCGCAATCGCGGGACAGCGGTTGAGTGATCGTCTTAGTATGCATTCGTGGTAGTTGGTGAGGATGCCCAGCTCAAGGGCTTTTCGGGGGCGCGCAGAGCCAAGCAGTGGCTCGAGAGCACCATGCGCATCCGTGCCGCCTATGCAAACACGGACTCCCCGTCCTGTGGCCGTCGCCTAACCGTGCCGTGGCCGTATGGCGGCCACACGTTCTCCTTCGACCTGGGGGGAGTAATGCGCGGCGAGCCCTATCATCACGACGCCTTCTGCGCGTAGATCAAGAACTACAGCCAGCCCGGCGATCAGGGAGTTCAGTTCGACGCCTTCCTGGCAAAGTGTTACGTCGCGGCTCAGGCTGGACACCACCTGAGCGATCACTTCATGTGGATCACTTGGGCGCCGTTCCGTGCCAACTCGTGGTCCACGCTTCAGTCGCCGGAGCAGGTTGAGTTGGCCGTTCTGCAAAATTGCGAACGCATCTTCGGTACCGCTGATGTCGCCCAGGCTCGAGAGAAGCTCGATCGCGCTCTTGCGCGGTCCGTCGCGGAACGGCTCTGGCTGATCGTGCTTTCGGAGAAGCAGGAGACGCTCGTGCCTCTCAGGGACTGGGAAGCCATCGTGGCCGCTGAACTCACACACAGGGGGGATGGCTCGTGGTGAACATCGTTGAGCAGTCGATCGCGCAGGCAATGAGCCAACCCGATGATCGTGCCATGGTGAACGGAATCAAGAGTGCTGTGGCCAGCCACCTGAGGAGGCTGGACCCTCATGCCACTGTCACCCTGACCGAGTTCTTCAACCACACATATGTGCCCGATATGGTTGTGCAGTGGCCTACTCAGCCGAGCACTCCCCGAAGGTTCATTTATCTGCGGACCACCTCGAACCAAGACGAGCTACATGATGACTTGGATCGCCTTCCAGTAAGTGAGAGCCCGGTACTGCTGGCTCTTGGACAATTCTCATCTCAGCGCAGTCCAATGGACTCCCCTCTACGTGGTGGGACGGACCCCAAACTGCTGCTTGATACACCGGCCCTTGGCGCCCTGCAGCCGGAAGTTGAACGCCCAGGCCTTCCGCAATTGGTGTCGCGATCCGTCCTCGAAGGTGGACGAGGCAGGCTCGATGGCCCTGAAACCAAGCGGTTTGTTGCCACTGTCGCCAGGGGCGCCGAGGCGGCGCGTGAAGGGGACGCAGAGCCGACTCGTCAGGCCATTCATGCACTAACAGAGCAGATGACAGCCGATGTATCGAACCGCATGTCGGCCTTCCTCGCAGCGCTCTGGCAGGGGAGCGGAGCCACTCTTGCAAGCTTTCCTGGGCCGCAGAGGCTTCTTGGCCAACTTGACGAGACAGCGCTAACGTACCTGCTGGAGTCCGAAGCGATCCCGGACACGCGATTCTGGAACCGAGTGGTCCGAATGCTCAGCCTGTCCACGCTGCTGCGGACAGCTGTTCCCGATTCCGACAACCTGCAGCACCTGATGCGTCAGGCCATCCAAGTGTGGAAGAGTCGGGTATGCATGATTGTGCCGGACTCGGCTCCTTCGGATTCCACTCCATGGCGGTGGCAAGTCAGGTCAGGTCAGGTCAGGTCAGGTCAGCTAATTCTGCAGATCCCAGGCTTCCATGTCATGGCTGCCCAATCCAGGCGTCAACTTCCGTTAACGGAAGAGTATGACCTGCCTCTTCTGAACGAAGTGAGAGCTCGCGCCGCTCGATTTTCTATTCCGCTCACCTCGCTGAGCATGGTGGTCACGAATCGCCACGTAGGATATGGCGGACCAGGGGACGACATCTCCCGCGATGTACAACTCGATGGAATCAGTGATGCTCTTGGGCAGGCAGAGGGTGTTATCGAAGCTGACGCGAAGGTTGCATCTGGCGTGACGCTGCAATGTGCCTTTGGAGCTCGAACGGCCAGTGTGCGTGGCGCTCGTACGCAGGTGCGCCTCGACACGCTGTTTGGCACGACGGTTCGTATGTTGCTTCCGCTCTCGGATGACGAGACCGGGCGGGTTACGGACTTGCTGGGGGCACAAGAGCCGCCGCCGGACCAGCCCTGGACTCAGCCGACATTCGACGATATGTAAATAGCGGGGCGGCGTCGCTCCTCAGCCGAGGCGCTCGATGGCCTCAGTGGCGATGGCCTCGAAAATGCTCAGATCGGCGGCAAAGTCGGAGCCCGGGATCGGCCAGTGGATCACGACCTCGGTGAAGCCGAGCTCTTGGTGGCGGCCGGCGAAGTCGACGAAGGCGTCTACGGATTCCAGTGGCCTGTTCCGGTCGGGGGTGAAGCCGTGGAGCAGGATCTTGTCGAGGTCGGCCACGTCCCGGTCGGCCTCGGCGCACGCCTTGCTGAGCCTCTCGATCTGTCCGCGCAGTGCTTCCACAGACTGCTCCGGGGTGCCTGTCTCGTACAGCTTCGGGTCACCCGTCGTCACCCACGCCTGCCCATGTCGCGCGGCGAGCTTCAGGCCGCGTGGGCCGGTCGCCGCCACCGCGAACGGCAGACGGGGCCGCTGTACGCAGCCGGGGAGGTTGCGGGCCTCCTCGGCCGTGTAGAAGTCGCCCTTCTGTGAGACCGCGCCCTCGGTGAGTAGACGGTCCAACAGCGGCACGAACTCGCCGAACCGGTCCGCCCGCTCCTTCGGCGTCCACGCCTCCTGGCCGAGTGCGGTGGCGTCGAAGCCGCTGCCACCCGCGCCGATGCCGAGGGTGACCCGCCCGCCGGAGACGTCGTCGAGCGAGATCAGTTCCTTGGCGAGCGTCACCGGGTGCCGGAAGTTGGGCGAGGTGACGAGGGTGCCCAGGCGCAGGCGGTCCGTGGCCGTGGCGGCTGCGGTGAGGGTGGGAAGGGCGCCGAACCAGGGGCCGTCGCGGAAGGTGCGCCAGGAGAGGTGATCGTAGGTGTACGCCGTGTGGAAGCCGAGCTCCTCGGCGCGCTGCCACTTCGCGCGTCCTCCCTCGTGCCAGCGGTCGGTGGGAAGGATCACGGTGCTCAGGCGCAGGCTCATGCCGGTGAGCCTACGTCGGAGTCCTAGGGATTCCTGATACGCGTGTGGTTTCGAGGCGTCAGCCTCACCGATCACGAGATGACCCGCTCACAGGAGCTTTCGCCTCGAAGCGCTTGCTCCGCGATCAAGGTGATGCGCGGCTGACCTGCTGGCAGCTGGTCCGGATCAGTTCACCTGGGCAGTAGCGGCGTGATCACGGAGGGCCCGGTGAAGTCGTCGGCGGTGGCGTCCATGACGATCTCGTCGCAGACCTGGCCGAGCCAGTAGCCGGCCTGGCGCATGGCGCCCACGGTGCGGAAGCCGGCCTTCTCGTAGGCGCGGATGCCGGGCTTGTTGGGGGCGAGGACCTTGAGCCAGACCATGCGGAGGTTGGTGATGTGGAAGGCGTAGTCGAGGGTGAGGCGGGTGGCCTGGGTGCCGAGGCCGCGTCCGCGGGCCTCGGGGGCGAGCATGATGACGTATTCGGCGGTGCGGACGGAGTCGTCGGGGAGCAGGGTGGTGACTCCGGCGGGGACGGGTTCGCCACCGACGAGGTCGTAGACGGTGAAGCGGGGGTTACCGCCGCGGAGCTGGTGGGCCATGCCCTCGGTGCGGGCTTCCAGGGACTCGGGGGTCTGGCGGCCGTAACCGACGAGGAGGGCGGGGTCCTGTTCCCAACGCCAGTACGTCTCGACGAGGTCGGAGCGGTAGGGGCCGAGGGCGCAGGTGTCGTCGGAGATCCACAGGATGGGGTCAGTGCTGGTGCTGATGACGGGCTCCGATGGTGAGGGCGGGGCTGAAGGCCAGGGTCGAGGGTGGTTCGGCGGCCGGGGCTCCGTCGTCGGTCTGGATCCAGGCGTGCAGCCGGACGGGGTCGGGTGCGACGCCGTGACACCAGGTGACCGAGAGACGGCGGGAGGCCAGAAGTAGCACGGCGGCGGCTGATTCCTCCAGGCATGCGGTCCGAGCCGGTGAATACCAGCCAGCCCGGCGTACGGCGTTGACGGCCGAGCCCGCCTCAGTGGGGGTGGCCGGGCGGCGCGTGGTGGCTGTGGCTCGCTTGATCACGGCTGTGAGCCGGTGCATGGCGGTGTGCCGGGTACCCGCGCGTTTGATCCCGAGTACGGCTCCGAGGGCGGCCACGGCCGTTGGGGAGGCTATGCCCAGACGGGTCGTGCCCGCTGTGTGTTCGCTGCCACCCCAACTCGCGACGGGTGCCCTGGCGGTCATGGGCAGGGGCCATGGGGTCGGAGCGGTGGTCGGCACCAGAAGGCCGGCGTCGAGGAGTCGCGTGGCGAGGGCGGGCGCCATCGAGTCCAGACGTCCCGTGGTGGCGGCCTCGTGCCACAGGGCGGCGGCTGCGGGGAGAAGGCACTGGACCCGTCCGGTCCGGTAGTCCAGGAGCACCAGGACGTGCTCGAAATCCACGGAGCGGACGTCACCAGGTGCGCTGGCGAATTCGGGCAGGTCAGTCATGTGCGATCCCCACGGGCTCGTACGTCCAGACGGGGGCGGGTTCGCGGTGGTGGGCGACGAGCCAGGCTTCGGCCATGAGCACCTGCTCCACCGTGGCCAGCGGCATCGGCACACCTGCCGCCGATTCCCGCAGGCAGCGGCGGAGCCGGTCCGGTGAGAGGAGACCGAAGGAGGCGAGGTGCCCGTCCGTGAGGGGCAGCAGATCGGGGAGGTTGGCGCGCATCCCCGTGTAGTGGTCGGCCTCGAAGCTGCCCTTGGTGATGCGGGCCGCGACCTCCGGCGGCAGAAGGTCCGTCATGGCACGTCGCAGCAGCGGCTTGTACTCGTGGATGGCCGGGCGGCGGTCGATCGGCGTCCGGAGCACGGCGTTCACCACGACGGCGTCGAGGAACGGGTTGTGGAGGTCGATGCCGCAGCTTCGCGCCAGGCCGGCATCGGCGGTGGCGGTGCGGGCTATCTCGCGGATTTCGTCCACCAGGGTCCGTACGGAGAAGTCAAGACCCGGCAGCTGATCAGGTATCGCTGCGGCCTCATGCGCGGCGGCGAGCAGCTTCCTCCGGGCCGCCGGTTCGGCCCAGGAGGGGAACGGCACCACGGGGAACCAGCGCACCAGCCCGTGATCGTCCCGGCCGGGAGCGCCCACCGTGCGGGCGAGCTCGGCCAGTGCCTCGTGCCGACTGGTTTTGGCGACCGCTGCGGCGTCCTGTAGCAGGGGAAGCGCCGGCCTCCTCCGTAGCCGGGCCCACCCGAAGGCTTCGCCCACCGCGCGTCCGATGCTCCGATGCCGTAACAGGTCGGCGAGTCGGATCGGTGGCTGGAACAGGACGCTGTCGCCTCCGTCGCCGGTCACATGGGTCCGGGTGCCCAGCTGTTCCCTCATCCATCGGAACTGTCCGGTCAGACGGGCCTGGGTCAGGGTCGAGGGCGCGGGCTCGTCGGTCGCGGGGACGGTGGTGATCCGGGTGTACGGGCGGTGCTCGGCGGTCAGCGGCAGCAGGTGATGGGCGATGCGGCCCGCGTGCGCGGCGGCGGTGAGACGGGCGTACCGCAGGTCTGCCCCCGTCTCGACGCCGGCGGGATGGATGGTGATGGCGTTCAGTTCGCTGCCCGGCGGGAGTGCCTGCGCCGCCAGAACGGCGAGGGATGTGGAGTCCAGTCCGCCGGACATGTCACACGCGAGGTTCGGGTCGGCTGCCGTACGCAGGACCACGGCCTCGTTCAGGGCTTGGCGGAGGCGTTGAACCGGTGCGCCTTCGGAGGTGGGGCGCCACACGGTGGCACGGCGCGGGGCGCCACCATCTCTCGGCAGCTCGATCCGGCTGCCGGGCGGAAGCTGCTCCACCCCGGTGAAGAAGGTCCGCCCACTGGAGAGCGCGGGGACCGAGGGCAGGAAGACGGTGCAGGCCAGCCGCTGGGTGTCGATGCCGGCTCCGGTGAGCGCGGCCAGGGCGCGGGCGGAGCTGCACCACACCCAGTCGTTCTCGTGCCGGGTCAGGTAGACGGGCTGGGCGGCGGCCGGGTCGGTGTACAGCACCACCGCCTCTTCGTTCTCGTCCACCACGGTGTACGTGCCGGGCCATCGCCATGTGATGTCGGTGGGCAGCGGGGCGTCCACCAGACGGCCAACCTCCTGGTCCGAGCCGCCGGACCAACCAAGGACTGCGACCCGGCGTCTGCCGCCGCGAGTAGGGGAAACCCGTACTGGTCCCGGGCCGAGCCGCCAGACAGACGAACCGGCGGCGACAGGCTCCGCGCCCGCCGGGCGGGGTCCGGCGGAACGGGCCGTACAGGAACCTCCGAAGATCATGTATTCCTCCAGGGACGGAGTCGGCGAACGGGAAGAGGTGGTGCGGCCCTGCCATGGGCCGCACCACCTCGCGGACGTCAGTTGTACATACGCCGCTTGTCCTCGCTTCCGGTGCCGCCCTGACCCTCGGTCAGCTCGGCGATCTCACCGATCTCGACCGGCAGCAGCTCGTCCTCGGTGTTCACGGTGGTGCTCAGCGGTTCGCTCATGACGGGTTCCCTTCTTCTGGGTGATGGAAAGTGCGGTGGTGCTGACCGATCTACTCGGTGATGTCGCCGCGGATCGGACGATCAAGGGCCGGGGCGGCGCGTCAGGCGCCCTTCCCCGGCGGAGGGACGGTCGGTCGAAGAGGCGTGGGTCGCCGACGAGAGAACAGCCGGTACCGGGTCTGGGGCTGTCGCGGGATCGCGTTCTCGGCCCAGACCCGGTGGCCCACGCCGGTCCGCTGGGCGCCGTGGCGGGTGACGAGCCGGTCGACGAGTAACAGCCCGCGCCCGCTCTCGACGTAGAGGCCTGCGGCTCGGCGGTGTGGCAGGGCGAGCGAGTCGTCGTACACCTCGACAGGACTCGGCGGTGTCCGAGGTCGATGCGTACCCCGACGGTGAGCATGGTCCCGGCGCCGTGCAGTACACCGTTCGCCACCAGCTCCGAGGTGACGGTCGTCAGCGCGATCTCGGAGTCCTCGTCCAGGCGTAGTCCCCACTGGGTGATGAGGTCGCGGAGTCGCCGGCGGCTCAGCGATACGGAGGAAGGGGCACGGGCCAGGAAGAAGCTTCTGCTGCGTATACGCATGACGGACCCCTTCGATGGCCGACGGACCTGGGCGGTGAGGTGGGCCGCGTCGCGGGAGGGTATGGGTCGTCTTCCGCCTGCTGACCGGCCGCTATCCAGTCAACTCCGTGACCGGTCCGGCCTCCGGTGCCAGGAAGGGGTGCGTTTCCGCGTGGGGGGCCGCTTCAGGGGGCCAGGATGAGAGACGGGACTTTCAGACGCTTGGGGGACGGGCATGATGGCACCAGAGGGCATCGGGGTCTTACTGAGGAAAATCCGGGACGACGATGGACGTTCCCGTGAGGAGCAGGCCCTGGTGCTGCAGGAGGCCCAAGGGGGAAAGTGGTTCGACCCGGAGAACCTCAAACGCTGGGAGACCGAACGCCGTCTGCCGACACCGGTGTGGCACGAGCTGCTGGCGAAGGGCTACGGGCGTTCGGTCGAGGAGATCGTCCACGCTGTGGCCGCGAGCAGGCGCTGGCGCAGGCAGCAGCGCCGAGCGGCCCCGGGCGGTGAGGGGAAGGAGGAGGCGGCGGTGGAACGACGACGATTCTTCGGTGTGGCAGCGGTGACGGCGGGAACGGCCGCACTGTCAGGCATCGCCGAGGCACGGCAGGGCATCGACGCCGGCCTCTCCGGGTCCGACGCCGGTGATCTGGCCTATCTGGCGGGCGCTTTCGAGAGGCACCGGGGCGGATACCACGGGCGCGCGCCGAGCGTCGTCCTCGATGAGATGACCGCAGACCTCGGCCTGCTACGAGAGGTCCTCAGTCGCCCGCATCCGGCGGCCACCCGGGCGGAGCTGGCCCGTACGGCTGCGGGTATCACCGGTCTGGTGGCGATCATCCAGCACGACCGGGGAGACCAGCGGGACGCCTACGGATGGTTCGCGACCGCCGAACAGGCAGCCCGGGAATCCGGGGACCGGCACATGCTGGCCTGGGTCCTGGCCCGACACGCCATGGTCCCGCTCAACTACGGGGCGCCGAAGACCGCGGCGGCGCTGGCCATGCGCTCCCGTACGGAAGCCGGGAAGTCCCCGACCGCTGCCGCCGCGCTCGCCGCAGCCGTCACCGCGCGGGCCCTCGCCTCGACCGGGGACCACCAGGCCGCTCTCCGTGCGGTCGCCGACGCCCGTTCCATCGCCGACCGGCTGGACACCTCCCAGGCCGCCGACACCTGGTTCGGCTACCCGTTCCAGAAGCACCACGTCCACCTCTCCCAGGCGTTCACCCTGATGGGCCGGACCCGTGAGGCGTACGAGGAGCAGGAAGCGGCACTCGCCCTGACCCGGTCCCCCTCGGTGATGACACGCGCCCTCCTCTCCATCGACACCGCTCTGTGCCTGTCGGCGGACGGCGATCAGTCGGCAGCGGCGGAGCTGGCTTCGGACGTCTGGACGAGGCTTCCTGAGGCATACCGCCAGGGGCTGGTCCGGTCACGAGCGGAGTCGTTGCATCGAACGATGTCCGGAGCGGCCCAGAGCAGGTTCGGGGACGCACTGGTCGGGCGCTGACCGAGGCCGTCACACGAACAGGGGTGATCACCCGTGCGGTGATCACCCCTGTCGCTTGTTGCCCTCTACCGCCGGGGCCTGGGGCGGGGATCCGCGAGTGGAGTCGCCTTGGTGGGCGACGAGCTGTTGGCGTGTGGGGCGCGCGATAGAAGTACGGCTTGGGTCGTACGGCTGCGGGCTGCTTCGGCGCGACGGTTGGCCGCTGGGTTGCGTGCGGTGTACTGGATGCGGGTGATGAGGACGCGGGCGGGTTGGTGGGCGGTGGTGAGTTCGCGCTGGGCTTCGGCTTCTCGCAGGAGTTGGTGGGGGTGGTGGCCTCGGACTTCGGCATCGGTGGGGGGGTGGGTGCGGCGGGCGGGTTTGACGGCGATGTCGGCGGCGGCGAGGTAGGCGAGGAGTTCCTCGGTGTCGGTGACGTGGGGGATGGCGGCGCGGGTGCCCGTGCGGTCACCCTTCCTCAGTTCCCGCAGGCCGTAGTCCTTCTCGATCTTCAGAGGCGGGGAGGCCGCGGGGGTTGGACCCGACCGGTTTGATGGCGGCGATCACGCGGCGAGACCCGTCCCTGTATCGGTCGGCCAATGGAGAGCTTCGGCGATCAGCTCCAGCAGGTCCTGGAGTTCCGTGAGGCACTGCCGGATGTCAAACGGGTTCCGGTCGCTGTTGAGGGCGTGGGCGACCTGGTTGCTGTTGTGGCTGGTGCGGTTGCGCTGCCGCAGGGCCTGGGCGCGGAACATGTGGGGGTGGCGGCGGTCGCCGGACAGCGGGAGGAACTGATCTCGCTCGACGACGTCTCCGGTGGGCGGGTCACCCTCGGCATCGGCGCGGGTGGCAGCGGCTTCGACGCCACCGCGCTGGGGCAGGAGGCGTGGACGCCGCGGGAGCGGGCGGACCGGTTCGGCGAGTTCGTGCCGCTGCTCGACCGGCTGCTCACCGAGAGCGCGGTCTCGCAGCGGGGTGACTTCTACGCGGCCGAGGAGGCCCGGAACCTCCCCGGGTGCGTGCAGCGGCCCCGGCTGCCGTTCGCGGTGGCGGCGACCGGTCCGCGTGGGCTGAGCCTGGCGGCCCGGTACGGGCAGGCGTGGGTGACGACCGGCGACCCGAAGCTGTACGAGACGGGGACCCCGGAGCAGTCGGTGAAGGCCATCGGGGGCCAGGTCGAGCGGCTCGGCAGCGCGTGCGCCGCGATCGGCCGGAGCGCGGCGGAGCTGGACAAGGTCCTGCTCCACGGCTTCACCCCCGACCGGAACAGGCCGCTGGAGTCCGTGGACGCCTTCGTCGACTTCGCCGGCCGCCACCGGGAGCTCGGCTTCACCGAGATCGTGATCCACTGGCCCATCCCCGACTCCGACTTCGCTGGCGACCAGACCGTTTTCGAGACCATCGCCACCGAGGCCCTCGCCCAGCTCGGCTGAGCGAACGTTCGCCACTCGTCACGCGCGCCCGCCCGCAGGCGAGATGGGGCGCCGTCCCGCGCGGACCACGCCGCCCCACGCCTTCCACGGATCACGCCACCCCGGACGGGGACGAATCCTGCGACCCTTCGGGGCACGTGTGCGGTGGCGAGTCCGGCGAACTGTTGGCGGCGGCGCCCACTCGGAATCGTCCCCCGAAGAACGAGGGGCCGTGCGACGACGATATCGGCCGGGCAATCGAGGCGCGGCGGGAATGCTCGACCAATTCTGTACTACCGTAATGGAGTTCACAGGGAATCGCCGGGGGAGAAGCGTTGAGCGCTCGCATTCTGGTCGCCGAGGATGACGAGAAACAATCCCGGCTGATACGGGTCTACCTGGAACGGGAGGGCAACGCGGTGCAGGTCGTGGCAGACGGTCGCGCCGCGTTGGACAAGGCGCGGTCGAGCCGGCCGGATCTCATCGTGCTCGACGTGATGCTGCCGTACGTCGACGGTCTCGACGTGTGCCGCATCCTGCGGACGGAGCCGGGCACCGAGGACGTCCCCATCCTGCTGCTGACCGCCCGCACGACCGAGGAGGATCTGCTCCTCGGGCTCGACCTCGGCGCGGACGACTACCTCACCAAGCCCTACAGCCCGCGCGAACTGGCGGCGCGGGTGCGGGCGTTGCTGCGGCGCGCCAGGAAGTCCGCGTCGGCCGGGTCGACGCTGCTGCGGGTCGGCGAGATGGAGCTGGACGCCGCGCGGTTCGAGGTCCGGGTCGCGGGCCGGCCGGTGGCGCTGACCTCGAAGGAGTTCTCCATCCTGGAGTCACTGGCCCGCGAGCCCGGACGGGTCTTCACCCGGGCCCAGATCATCGAGCGGGTCTTCGGCTTCGACCACGACGTACTGGAGCGGACCGTCGACGCGCACGTGATGAACCTGCGGCGGAAGCTGGAGGCCCCGGGCGGCCCACGACTCCTGGAGACGGTGTACGGGCGCGGCTACCGGCTCGTGGACCGAACCTGAGCGGCCTCGGGGGCACCGGGTACGCCCGGTTCCGGGAGGTCAGGAGGCCGAGGGGCCGGGAACCCGGGGGCCAGGCGGCCGGGGAAACCGAGGGAGACCGATTCCGGCGCCTCGCGACGTACCCGGCTCCAGGGCGTCGGGACCTGGGTGGGTCGGCGGGCCGGGCGGGTCAGCGGGCCAGGCCCGGGCGCGCGCTCAGGACGATGGTGAACGTCGTGCCCGCCCCGACCGTGCTCGTCACGTCGATGGTGCCCTGGTGGTCGTGCACGATCTGCCGGGCGATCGCCAGGCCGAGGCCGCTGCCGCCGGTCGCCCGGCCCCGTGACGCGTCCGACCGCCAGAAGCGGTCGAAGACGTGCGGCAGGTGTTCCGCGGGTATCCCCTTGCCGGTGTCCCGAATCTCGACGATGGCCAGCTCCCTGTGCGGGACCAGGGTCAGGGTGACGCGTCCGCCGGGCGGCGTGGCGCGCAGCGCGTTGCCGACGAGGTTGCCGACGACCTGGCGGAGCCGGTCCGCGTCGGCGTTCACGTACGCCGGATACGGGGCGGCCACGTCCAGCGTCACGCCCGCCGTCCCGGCGTGGGCGCGGTGCGCGGTGCGGGCGGCTTCGAGGAGGTCCCGCAGGTCGATCTCGGAGCGGTGGTAGGTGAGGGCTCCGGCCTCGGCGAGCGCCAGGTCCTGGAGGTCGTCCACGATCCGCTGCTGGAGCAGCGCCTCCTCGTGGAGCGAGTCGAGCAGGTCGGGTGTCGGCTCGACGACGCCGTCCCGCAGGGCCTCCAGGTAGCCGCGCAGGTTGGCCAGGGGGGTGCGCAGCTCGTGCGCGATGTCGCCGGTGAGACGGCGCTGGCGGTCCTCACCCGCCTGGATGGAGCCGGCCATGCGGTTGAACGCCCGTCCGAGCCGCGCGATCTCGTCTCCCCCGGCGACGGGAACACGCCGCTCCAGATCGCCTTCGCCGAGCCCCTGCGCCGCGAGCGTCATGGCCCGCACGGGCCGCAGCACGGCCCGGCTCAGCAGCAGTGCCCCGAGGATCGTGGCGAGCGCGACCCCGACGGCGGCGACGACGGTGGGGGCGGCGGCGATCGTGGGCGGGGACTCGTTCTGGTACCCGAGGCTCACTTCGAGGCGCGGCGGGGCGACGGAGGCCGTGCGCTCGTTGAAGACGCGCTGGAGGCAGGGGGTGAGCGGCCGGACGGGTTCGCAGTCCCAGGCCACGGTCGCGTCCTGAGCCTGCCGCGGGTCGCGTTCGAGCGGGCTCACCGTGCACGTGGCCGGCCGACTGTCGGTGGTGACCAGGGGGACGCCCATGGCGTCGGTACGCACCGTCACCGCCGCCCCCGCCCGGGTCAGGCAGGCCGCGTCGGCCGCTGTCGAGCGGTACGTCGCGATCGCCACCATGCCCAGCTTCACGGCGACACGCGGCGCCAGGCCCCGGTCGAACCGCAGCACCGGGCGCGGGTCGACCAGGACCGGGGGCTGGCCGCCCAGCGGGCGCGGCGCGCCCCCCGCGAGGGTGTCGGAGTCGGCGAGCGGGACGCCGGACTCCGTGGTGACCTGGATGCGCTCACCGGTCTCCTTCGACAGCGCGCCGACGACCGCCGCGATCCCGTCCCAGGTGCCGTGCGCGAAGCCGTAGGCGCGGAGCTTGCCGGTGACCACGGAGACGTCCTCCTGGCCGGCGGTGACGGCCTCCCGCACCTGCCGGTTGGCCTGGCGCAGGGTGAGCCAGGCGGTGGCCGCGGTGGCGGTCAGGGCGATCAGCGTCAGCAGGGCGAGCACCCGTAACCGGAAGCTCACCGGGCGCCTCCCGCCCCGGGCTCCGCGACATGTGCGCTCAACGAGACTCCTTCGATCGGGTTTCCACGCTACGGGACGGCCGTCCGGGCGCGGAACGTGCTCCGCGAGGGCGCGGAACGGGTCAACGAGGCGCGGGGCGGCGGGAATTGGCTCACACCGCTTTCGCCCTCTCGTGTACGGGAGCGAGTCCGCCGACAGCGGATCACGCTGTTTCCGGAGCGCCATCTGGTGAGCCTCCGAATGGCGCGATGTCCCTCACCGGTCTTTCGCTCGCTCGCCTTTCGGCGACCGCCTTTCAGTCGCCTGCCTTTCCCACGCCGGCCTTTCGCTCAACCGCCTTCCGGCGGCCCGCCTTCAGCCGCCGGCCTTTTCCTCCCCGTCCTTTCGATAGCCCGCGTACGAAACTGAGCCCACCGGCAGCGGATCGCTTTCTTTCGGAGCGTCATCTGGCGAGCCTGTTCACGCCGGATGACGCTCCGCCGCGAGGAACGTCGCGTTGTTCTCCCCCGGGCAGTGGACTCCCGGGTACGGCGCCGACGAACGACACGGCTGGTGGGTCGGACGGAATGTCGGCGGGCGGCCGCCACCGCCGGGTCCGTGGCGGCGGGCTTCCCGACGGCGGCTCGTACCCCGGAGACCCGGCCGTGGCCGCCCCCGCCCAGGGCACCGCCCCCACCCGGGGCACCGCCCCTCATCATGTGCCGGACAGCGCCTCCGTCGGTGCCAGTCCGCTCGCCCGGACCGCCGGGTACAGGCCGGCGATCATGCCGATGAGCAGCGTCGAGCCGATGCCGGCCGCGCTCGCCCACACGGGGACGACCGTCGGCCAGTCCCGGCTGACGGCGTACCCGGCCGTGATCAGCGTCCCGAGTACGGTGCCGCCGAGGCCGCCGATCAGGGACAGCAGTAGGGACTCCGTGACGAACTGCGTGCGGATCTGGCCCCTCGTGGCTCCCAGGGCCCGTCGCAGGCCGATCTCCGGTCGGCGTTCCAGGACCGAGATGACCATGGTGTTGCCGACGCCGACCCCGCCGACCAGGAGTGCCACGCCGCCGAGGCCGAGCAGGAGGCCGGTCAGGGTGGACCGGGTCGCCTCGCGGGCCGCGAGGGCGTCGGAGGGCCGCGAGATCCGCACCTCGCCGGGGTTCGCGGGGTTGGCCGTGGCCGGCAGCACCGCCCGTACCGACACGACCTGGCTGTCCTCCGCGCGGACGTAGACCGTCGAGGGATGCCCGTCGAAGCGGAGGTACGTCCGGGCCGCGGGCCAGCCGACCAGCGCGGCGCTGTCCAGTTCCGGTGCGAGCGGCACCGGGTCGAGGACGCCCACCAGCGAGAACCACCGGCCGCCGAGCCAGACCCGGGTGCCGGGGGTGCGGACGTCGAGTCGCTGGGCGGCGGTCGCGCCGAGCACGACGGCCGGGTACGTCTCGGTCGCGGGGTCCAGCCAGCGGCCCTGGCGGACGTGGCCGCCGACGGCCGGGAGGAGGTCGGAGCCGGCCGCCAGGACGTCGAGGGAGCCGGTGCGGCCGACGGCGATGCGCTCGTTGCGGTAGACGTGTGCCCCCGTCGACCCGGTGGCGGCGACCTGCCGTACGGGCGGGACCCGCCCGATCATCGCCACGGACTCCACGGGGAGTGTGGCCTCGGTACCGTCCAGGGCCTCTCCCGGCGCGACCCGCAGCAGGTTCGTGCCGAGTGCGTCGAGCTTTTGGTCGACCTCGGCCTGTCCGGACCCCGAGATGCCGACCACCGCGATCATCGCGGCGACGCCGATGGCGATGCCGACGGCGGACAGGAAGACCCGCAGCGGGCGGGTCCGCAGACCGGTACCGCCGAGCCGGACGACGTCCACGGGGCGGAGCCGGAGGGCGCGCGGCCGGGCCGGTGACCGCGTCGGCCGCCAGGCGACCCCGGGCTCGGGGGCCGGGGGCTCGGGGGCACCGGCGCGCGGCCGACCGGTCTCGGCGCCCCGCCCCCTGGCGCCCCGCCGGGTGGAGCCCTGCTCGCGGCCGGTCATCGGGGTACTCCGATCGTCGTGCGCCGCGCGATGTCGGCGACCAGACGGCCGTCGCGCATCTCGATACGGCGCGGCAACCCGGCGGCGATCTCGCGGTCGTGGGTGATGACGACCACCGTCGTGCCCGCCGCGTTCAGCTCGCGCAGCAGGGCCAGCACCGTCGCGCCGGACGCCGAGTCCAGGTTGCCGGTCGGCTCGTCCGCCAGCAGCACCGACGGCTGCCCGACCACGGCGCGGGCCACGGCCACGCGTTGGCGCTCACCGCCGGAGAGCTGGTGTGGGAGGTGGTGGACGCGGTGGCTGAGGCCGACCCGTGCCAGGGCGGCCGACGCCCGGGCGCGGCGCCGGCGCGCGGGCACGCCCGCGTACAGCAGCCCGTCCGCGACCGAGTCCAGCACGGGGACGCCGACGGCCAGGTGGAACTGTTGGAAGACGAAGCCGATCCGGGTGGCCCGCAGGGCGGAGACCTCCCGGTCCGACAGGCTCGCTATGTCGTGGCCGTCGACGAGGACCCGGCCCGTGGACGGGCGGTCGAGACTGCCCATCAGGTTGAGCATGCTCGACTTGCCGGAGCCCGACGGGCCGACGATCGCGACCAGTTCGCCCCGTTCGACACGCAGACTCACGTCCCGGACCGCGGCCACACCGCCCGGATAGGTCTTGGAGACCGCCTCGAACTCCACGACCGGGGCCGCACCGCCGCTCACTCGGGAATCCTCACCTTCGCACCCTCGCGAACGGGGCCGCTGACCTCCACGTCCCCGTCGGCGAACAGCCCGGTCCGCACGGCGACGAGTCGGCCGTCCTCGGTCTCCAGGCCGTGTCCACCCTCGGCGAGGGCGACGAGCGCGGCGACCGGGACGGTCAGCGCGTTCCTGACCTCCTTGCCCACGTACTCGACCGTGACGGGCCCGCCCTCCAGCGGGCCGACGGCCTTCTGGTCCTCGATGGTGACGGTGACCGGGATCGTGGCGGCCGGGCCCGTCCCACCGCCCTCGTCGCCGTCGCCGCCCTCCGGCGCGGTCGCCTGTCTACCGAGCGCCGACACCCGGCCCCGTACGGAGTCGCCGTCGGGCAGCTTGATCGCGACGCGCGCGCCCCGCACGGCCCACGCGGCGTCCGAGGCCGAGGCGCCCACGACCACCTTGCGGTCCGTGCCGGTGTACGTGAGGGTGCTCTCGCCGACGGCGGAGCCGAGCCGGGTGCCGGGCCGGCCGATGCGCACCTCGCTCGCGGAGTAGATGACGTCGCCCGCGTCGACCACTCCGGTCTGGTCCACACCGAGCGACTTCTGCCAGCGCTTGACGGCGTCGGACGTACGGCTAGTGAACCTCTCGTCCACCGTGAACCCGCCGTAGCCCAGGGCGGCGAGGTTCGTCTCGAACTGCATGACGTCCATGCCCGTGAGCTCGCGTGCCCCTCGGGAGGGGCCGGGGCCCTCACCGCCTCCGGCGCCCCCGGGTCGCGGTGTGTCCCCCGCTTTCGGCGTGCCGGCCTGGCCCGGCGTGCCGGCGGGCCCTGCTGTGCCGGCGGGGTCCGCTGTGCCGGCGGGGTCCGGGGGCTCGCTGGCCCCGTCGCCCTCGGCCCGCCGCCGCCCGGCCGGTTCCTGGTCGCCGGAGCGCGGCTCGTCCTCCTGGGCCGACAGCCCCAGGGTCCGGTACATCGGCAGGCTTCCGTACATCAGGACCACCGGCCGGTCGTCGACCCGGAGCAGCGCGTCGCCCCGCTTGACCGTGGAGCCCGTCTCGGGCAACCAGGTCACGGTTCCCTCCGCCTTGACGGGCAGCGGCAGTTCCGTGCCGTATCCCAACTGACCCTCCACCGTGGTGCGTTCCGTCAGCGTCGCCCGGGTGACCGGGACGACGGAGCCGGAGCGGGGCAGGGCGCCCGGCTCCCCGCCCGCCCTGCCGCCGAGCCCGAGCGCGCCCACCACGGCGACCGTCGCCACGACGACCACGGCGGCGGCGGTCAGCGCCGTACGCCGCCCCCGCCGGGCACTCGGCGGCGGGGCGGTCGTGCCGGGCTCGTCCTCGTCGCGTGTCACCGTCTCGGTCACCGTCAGCCCCTGGCCGGCGCCGGGTTGGTCGGGGCGCCGATGAGGGGCCCGCAGACGCGGGTCGCGCGCGTCGCGCTGGCCGAGCTCTGGTCCCACTCCGACACCGCGGAGTTGTCGTCGCCGCCGTACCCGTCGGGGCCCGGATCGGGGAAGTCCGGGGCGCCGTTCTTCTGCATGCACGCGGCGTACTCGCGCTTGACCTTGATCTGCTCGGGGGTGAGCTTGGGCCGGCTGGCCGCCTCGACGCTCTCGGGCACGGCGGGCTGCTTCGCGGCACACGTGGTCGACGCTTCCAGGAACTTCGGGTCCTTCTTCAACGCGAGCGCCTGGCCGTCGAGGTCGACCTGCCCGTTCTCGCTCGGATCGGGGATGTCGACGCCGTTGTCCCGCATGCACTTCACCCACACGCGCTGCCCCTTGACGTACGCGGCCAGCTCGTCCCCGGCGTCGCCTCCGCCGCCGGTCGCCCCCGCCGAGACGGCCCCGTCAGCGCCGCCGGCCGAAGGAACCTTCGCGCCGTCGCCGCCGCCGCACCCGGCCAGCGTGAGGGCCAGGGCCGACGTCACCACCGCCAGGAGCACCCGGTTCGTTCTCATCAGTTCTCCGTCTCCTCCTGTCACACCCGGCCGCGGGTGCGGCGGGCAGGGGGACCGTAGGCCGCGAGCCGTGAAGAACCTTTGAAGAACCTGTCACGCGACCATGCGATCGCCTCGCACCCGCGCGGGGGCGTACGGACCGGGGCTGAGGCGTACGCGGCGCACCCGCCCGAACCGCACACCCGGGTGCTCGCGCCCCGCGCGTCCGGGTCCGCCTTCCGGACCCGCGTGCCCGGGTCGTCCGCGCCCCGGGGCATCATGGGCGACCTGACCTCGGCGGCGGGGCGGCGACGGAGCGGGAAGGCCGGGGAGGCTGACCGTACGGGCGCGTGAAGCCCGCTCGCACGCCCGTACGCACACCTGTGCGCGACCATGCAGGAGGATGGAGGCCGTGACTCCAGCTACCGAGCAGCCCAAGCAGCCCGAGCCCGCCACGTTCGCGGGTGCGGAGCCCACGCCCGTGGCGCCCACCATGCCCCGGCTCATCGCCACCGACCTCGACGGCACCCTGTTGCGCGACGACAAGTCCGTGTCCGAACGCACCGTCGCGGCACTGGCCGCAGCCGAGGCCGCGGGCATCGACGTCTTCTTCGTCACCGGCCGCCCGGCCCGCTGGATGAACGTCGTCAGCGACCACCTGCACGGCCACGGCCTGGCCATCTGCGCCAACGGGGCGGCCGTCGTCGACCTCCACCAGGGCATACGGTTCGTCCTGGTCCGCCCCCTGCTCGCCGAGGACGCGCGCGCCGTCGTGCGGGCGCTGCGCGCCGTCGCGCCGGGCACCGCGTTCGCGGTCGAGCGCACCGGCGGCATCCACCACGAGCCGGGCTACCCGCCCCTGTCGTTCGACACCCCCACGACCATCGGCCCGGTCGACAAGCTGCTGTCCGAGGACGCGGACCAGGCCGAGCAGCCCATCCTCAAGCTGCTCGCCCACCACCCCGACCTCGTCCCGGACGACTTCCTCGACCTGGCCCGCACCTCCGCCGGGCAGCACGCGACGTTCACCCGCTCCAGCCCCAGCGCCCTGCTGGAGATCAGCGGCCTCGGTGTCAGCAAGGCCAGCACGCTGGAGCGGTGCTGTGCCGAGCGGGGCATCACCCGCGACCAGGTGATGGCGTTCGGGGACATGCCCAACGACGTGGAGATGCTGAACTGGGCCGGCATGTCGTACGCCATGGCCAACGCGCACCCCGAGGTCCTCGCCGCGACCAGCCGGCACGCCCCGGGCAACAACGAGGACGGCGTGGCGACCGTCATCGAGAGCGTGCTGGGCCGGTAGTCGCCCGGGGTCGCCTCGGGGCCCCGGCGGGGGGAGCCCCGGGATCCCCGACGGCCGGGCGGCCCGGCCGTCGGGTGACCCGCGTCGGGCGCCCCGTCCGTCAGGGGAGCGGAGCGGCCTCCTCCGCCCGGTCGTGTGAGATCGCGGGCGTACGCGTGCGACCGGTGACCGTCAGCAGCGCGACGACGCACGCGGCGCCGAGCAGGATGCCGAAGGCGACCATGAGCGCCGTGGTGTAACCGTGCACGGTGGCCGCGGTCGGTGTGCGGTGGCCCGGTCGGGCCAGGTAGGACGCGGCGGCGCTGGCCGCCACCGTGTTGAGCAGGGCGGTGCCCAGCGCCGCCCCGAGTTGCTGGGCCGCGTTGTAGGCCGCCGAGGCGGCGCCGATGTCGCGCCAGGGCATGTCGGCGGTGGCCAGGCTGGCGGTCGGCGGCATGACACAGCCGAGCCCGAGCCCGGTCAGGACCAGCGCCGGCGTCAGGTACAGCGGCAGGATGTGCGAGCTGTCGGCCGTCAGCCAGGTCAGCAGGAACATCCCGGCCGCCGCCGCGAGCAGGCCCGGCAGGATCAGCGCGGCGGGCGGGACGCGGCCGTGCAGCTTGCCGGCGATCAGCGTGGAGCCGAGCAGCGCGGCCACGGCGTTGATGATCAACGTGAGGCCGGCCTCGACCGGCGAGTAGCCGAGCACCGTCTGCGTGTAGTAGCTCATGAACAGGTAGAAGCCGAACATCGCGACGAACATCAGCGTGATCGCGGCGAACGCGGTGCCACGGGCGCGGTGGACGAGCACGCGGAGCGGCAGCAGCGGGTGGGTGGCCCGCGACTCGACGACGGCGAACGCGGCCAGCAGCACCACCCCGCCCACCAGCGGCGCGAGCACCTCGACCGAGCCCCACCCGTGCGCCTCGGCCTCGTTGAAGCCGTAGACGAGGGCGGCGAACCCGGCCGCGCTGAGCAGGGCTCCCGCGACGTCGAGCCGTCCGCCGTCCCGGGCCGGGCTGTCACGCGGCACCAGGGCCGTGCCAGCCACCGCGAGCAGCGCCAGGGGCACGTTGATGTACAGGCACCAACGCCAGCTCACGTACTCCGTCAGCAACCCGCCCGCGACCAGGCCCAGCGCCGAGCCCGCGGCGCCGACGGCGGCGAACACGCCGAAGGCGCGCCCGCGCTCCCGGGCCTCGGTGAAGGTGATCGTCAACAGCGAGAGCCCGGCCGGCGCGAGCAGCGCGGCGAACACGCCCTGGAGCGCCCGTGCCCCGAACAGCATCTCGGAGTTGGCGGCGGCCCCGCCCAGCGCGGACGCGGCGGCGAAGCCCAGCAGCCCGACGCGGAACGTACGGCGGTGCCCCAGCGCGCCGCTGACGCGCCCGCCGATCAGCAGCAGGCCGCCGAAGGCCAGCGCGTAGGCGGTGATGGCCCACTGCCGGCTGGCGTCCGACATGTCGAGCGCGCGCTGCGCCGACGGCAGCGCGATGTTCACGATCGTGCCGTCCAGGACGACGAGGAGCTGCGCCGTGCTGACCGCCAGCAGCGTCCACCACCGCCGCCGCCCCGCTGAGACCGGCTCTCCCGGCGTGTCTTCCATGACCCAGATACCGCCTAACAATGTATGGGCTTGCCGAACAACGTTAGAGACGGCGAACACCGTACTACACTGACGGGACCGGTCCGGGTCGCCAACGGCGCGCCACGTACGCTCGCGAACGCGCCCCTCGGGGCAGCCGGTTGCACGCACCACGAGCCCTCGCGGCGGGCGCTCGCGACGGGTGGCCGCAGGCCCTCGCCGCGAGGAACGACGGGGCACCAGGGCGCCGGAAGCGGTCGGGTGCGGTCACCCTCCGCACGCGAACGAAGCCGCCTCCGACGACCCAGGCCACAGGACGACCAGCGACGGACCCGACACCACCCACGTCGGACACCACGCGACACGCGGTACGCGGTACGCCGGCCCGTGGTACGCCGTACGCCGGTACGCCTGGTACGCGGCACCAGGCAGCAGGCAGCAGGCAGCAGGCAGCAGGCAGCAGGCAGCAGCGGAACGACCAGGGCGCCCGGGGCGCCGAGCGAAAGGGAGGAACACCGTGGGCGGAGCACGCGGCCAGCGAAGCGGCGACGGCGACGTACGAAGCGTGTGGTTGCGACCGCGCCGCACCGCGCGCGGCGAGCCACCGCTGACCCGCGCGCGCATCGTCGAGGCCGCCGTCGCGCTGCTCGACGAGGAGGGCATCGAGCGGCTCACCATGCGCCGGCTCGCGGAACGGCTGACCGTCATGGCCCCGTCCCTGTACTGGCACGTCGACACGAAAGACGACGTCATCGATCTCGCCGTGGACGCGATCTTCGGCGAGGTGCCCCCGGCCACGGACGGCTCCGCCGACTGGCGGGCGGAGGTGATCACGGTGCTCACCGCGTGGCGGGCCGCGCTGCTCCGCCATCCCTGGGCCGCCGCGGTCCCGGCCCGGCGCCGGCCGACCATCGGCCCGCACTTCCTGGCCTGGATGGAGATCCTGCAGGCCACGCTGGTGCGCGCGGGCTTCACCGACAAGGGCCTGTCCGCGGCGACGTGGGCGCTCTACAACCACGTCATGGGCTCGGCCGCCGCCGAGACGGCCCTGCACATCACCGACGAGGAGCGCCGGGTGGGCCAGGAACAACTGCGGGCCAACAGCGACCGCTACCCGACCCTCGCGGAGCGCGGCTACCTCTACGACGACGACTGGGACGGCAGCTTCACCACCGGCCTCGACTTCCTCCTCGACGGCCTCGCGGCGCAGCTTGCGCGAACACCCTGACCAACAGCCACGGCCCCGGCCGCCCCGCGCTGACCGCGCGCTGCGCCGACCCGCCTGGCGGAGCGCGCGATGTGAGCGACTCGGGTGAGGCCGCTCGACGGCTCAACGCGCTCGCCCCCGGCGGTCAGCGGCCCCGCGCTCCGGGCACCGCGGCACACCCCAGCCCACGTGCCCGCCCCGCCGGCCCGACCAGGGCCGGCTACCGGCCGCCAGCTGCACCGATGCGGACGCGAGGGCGCGCACACGGCTGTCAAACCTCCAGCCGTCGCACAGCTTTCACATCCGGTGAAACCGGGCGGCCCGCCGACCGGCTCCGGCACCCGGCGAGCTCCCCGGCCGACACGCGCACGAGCCGACCACCGGGGAAGTCCGTTCAACTCGCCGGCCCCGCCGCACGGGTCACCCCCGCTCGACCACCGACCCACCGGTCCGCTGACCTGCCGGTTCGCTGACACACCGCCCCATTGACCCACCGACCCACCGCCCCACCGGTCCGCCACCGCTCGGCCACCGAGCCCGCCACCGCTCCGACCGCCGGCCGCAAGCGCCGCTCGCTCCGTCGGTCCCGCCGCCACCCGGCCGCCGGTCCGGCTAGAGCGGTGCCTCCCACGTCACCGTCGTCCCACCACGCCCATGCCCGCTACCGCCCTCGCGGCCAGCGGCGGCGGCCTCGTCGGTGCCACCGCCCCCGCCGACAGCGCCAGCCCCGCCGTCCCGACCCGCGTCGCCGCCCTCACCAGCGCCGGCCTGCCCCCAGCCGCCCGGGAGCAGGCCCGGTCCGTAGCCGCTGGAACCGCCGAGCGCCTCCGCGCGGCGGGCCAGGTTGCGCAGCCCGCTGCGCCGGCCGCCCTCCGCGATGCCCACGCCGTCGTCGGCGACCGTCAGGCGCACCCCCTCACGGCCGTCCGGCAGGCGCACCGTCGCGTCCACGACCACCTCGATACGCGACGCGCGCGCGTGCCGGAACGCGTTGGACAGCGCCTCGCGCAGCGCCGCGATCAGGTTCTTGCCGGTCAGCTCCCCCACGCGCGCGTCCACCGCGCCCACGAACCGGGCCGACGGCTGGAAGCCCAACGGCACGGCCGCCGTCCCGATCTCCCGCAGCACCCGCGTACGCAGCCCGGCCGGCGCCTCGGCCGGGCCCTGCTCCAGGGCGAAGATGGCGGTGCGCACCTCCTGAATGGTGGCGTCCAGCTCGTCCACGGCCTTGCCGATCTTCTCCTGCACCAGCGGTACGACCGCCTTGCGCTGTGCGCTCTCCAGCATCATGCCGGTCGCGAACAGCCGCTGGATGACCAGGTCGTGCAGGTCACGGGCGATCCGGTCGCGGTCCTCGTACACCGCGAGCCGCTCTCGGTCGCGCTGGGCCTCGGCGAGGAGGAGCGCGAGCGCGGCCTGGGCCGCGAACTGCGTGGCCAGCGTCCGCTCGGTCTCCGTGAACGGGCGCGCGCCGCGTTCGCGCGGCGTGCTCAGGATGCCCAGCACCCGGTCGCCGCTGCGGAGCGGCAACATCATGCTCGGCCCGAACCGGGCGGAGATGTCCGTCGTCATGCGCGGGTCGGTCGCCGAGTCCTCGACGAAGACCGGATCGCCGGCCATGAGGTGCGGCACGATCGGCGCGTCGGGTGCGACGACCGTGCCCAGCAGCCCCGCCGGCTCCTCGGCGTCCACCGCCACGATCTCCAGGCCGCCGCTCTCGGTCGGCAGCAGCACGATCCCCGCCGTCGAGTCCGCCAGCCGCCTGGCCTTCTCGGCCACGACGACCAGCGCGTCCTCCGCGTCGCCCGCGGAGAGCAGGGCCGTGGTGATGGCGACCGAGCCGTCGATCCAGCGCTCGCGCTGTCGCGTCTGTTCGTCGTGGCGCGCGTTGCCGATGGCGAGCGCGACCTCGACCGCGAGCACCCGCACCAGGTGCCGGTCCGCCTCGTCGAACGGGCCGCCGTTCTTCTCCGCCAGGTAGAGGTTGCCGAAGAACTCGCCCTGCGCCCGGAGCGGCACCCCCAGGAACGTCCGCATCGGCGGCCGGCTCGGGGCGAACCCCGCGGCCCGTGGGTCGTCCGTCAGTTCACCGAGCGGGACGGGTTCGGGCGGTTGGAGGAGTCCGCTCGGCAGGTGCGGTGGCTCCGCCGGCAGCTCGGCGGCCCGCTCCCGGGCGTCCTCGCCGACGCTGTAGGAGACGAAGTCGGTGAACCGCGTGCCCGTGGCGTTCACGACGCCGATCGCGGCATAGCGCGCGTCGACCAGCTCGGCGGCGGTCCGCACCAGCCGGTCGAGGGTGACGTGCAGGTCGAGGCCCGTGCCGACCGACCGCATCGCCTCCAGCAGGCGCGGTACGCACGCGGTCAGCTCCGACGGCAGGTCCTGCAGGCTGCGCGTGGCGGCGGTGGCCGCCTCCAACGACTCGTGCGCCCCGGCACCCGCCCCAGCGCCGGCCCGTGTCCCCGTCCCGGCACCCGACGCGTGACCGCCACCGCCCGACGCGGCCGGCCCCGGCGTGGCCGCCGTCGCGGCCGGGGGGTCGGCTGGTCCGGTGGGCTGGGTCGCTCCCGTGGGTGCCATGAGAACGAGCGTAGTTAGTCCCTTTTGCCAGGGAAAGGAGGAGCTTCGGCCCGTTGCCGGCGCCACCTCCCTGGCCCCGCCCACCACTCACCCGGCCAACGCCGGCAGCGACACCGGCCCCCGCCACCTAGACCGCCGAGGCGCCCGCGTCGACATGCGGGCCGACACCGTCGCCGACGCCCGCGCCGACACCACCGGCCGGACCCCGGTGAGCACCCGAGCCGGCCCGGCCCGCCGGACCGGCGGGAGCGTCCGAGCGGCCCATACCGCCTGGACCAGCGAGTTCGGCCGACCCACCGTCGCCGCCCGACCGGTCGTACGCTCCCGCGTCGACATGCGTGAGGTGCCGGGTCTCCGTGGCCCGCTCGCGCTCCAGCATGCGACGGAACGGGCCGGCGGAGCGGGCCAGTTCGGCGTACGCGCCTCGCTGCGCCACCCGGCCCGCGTCCAGCACGATCACCTCGTCCACGGCGTCGAGCCCCGCCAACCGGTGCGTGATCAGCACGGTCGTACGCCCCTCGGTGGCCGCGAGCAGGTCGCGGGTCAACGCGTCCGCCGTGGGCAGGTCGAGGTGCTCGGCGGGCTCGTCGAGTACGAGCACGGGGAAGCCCGCGAGCAGCGCCCTGGCCAGTGCCAATCGTTGGCGCTGGCCCCCGGAGAGCCGCGCGCCGTGCTCGCCGACCAGCGAGTCCAGGCCGTCGGGCAGCCCGTCGGCCCACGCCGACAGCCGAGCCCCGGCCAACGCCGCCCGCAACTCGTCCTCGCTGGCGTCCGGCCGGGCCAACCGCAGGTTCTCGCGCAGCGAGCTGTCGAAGAGGTGCGCGTCCTGGGCACACAGCCCGACCAGCCGCCGCACCGCGTCCCCGGACAGCCCCGCCGCGTCCACGCCGGCCAGCGTGTACGTCCCCGCCTCCGCGTCCAGGAAGCGGAGCAGCACCTGGGCGAGCGTCGTCTTCCCCGACCCGGACGGCCCCACGACGGCCACCCGCCGCCCGGCCACCAGCTCCAGGTCGAAGCCGTCGACAGCGGGCCGCCGCTGCCCCGGATGGCGCGCCGTCAGACGCCGTACGACCAGCGGGTACGGCTGCTGTGGCGGGGTCGCGGCCGACTCCGGCTCGCGCACCGGCGCCGGCGCGTCCAGCACCTCGCGTACCCGCTCGGCGGCCCGGCCCACCCGCTGCCGGTAGCGCACGGCGCCCGGCAGCCCGGCCACCGTCTCGAACGCGGCGAGCGGAGTGAGGACCACGACCGCGAGCCACAGCCCGTCCAACCGCCCGTCCGCCACGGCCCGCACCCCGACCCACGCCGTGGCGCAGACGGTGAGACCGCAGCTCAGCGCCGTCAGCCCGGCGCCCAGCGCGCCCGCGGCGGACGCCCGCCGCGCGATCGCGGTGAGCAGCCCGTCGGCGCGTCGCACGGCGGCCGTACGCGCGGGCAGCGCGCCGGCCACCGTCAGCTCGGCCGTGCCGGTGAGCAGGTCGACCACGCGTACGGACAGCGCGCCCCGGGCGGGCGCGAGCTGCCGCTCAGTACGCCGTGCCCACGCGCTGGTCAGCAGCGGCACCCCGACGCCGGCCACCAGCAGGCCCGCCGCGAGCAGGGCGCCCGCCTCCGGCAGCAGCCAGGCCGTGAACCCCACGGACGCGACCCCCACGAGCAGGGCCGAGCCGACCGGCAGCAGCCAGCGCAGGAAGTAGTCCTGGAGCGCGTCCACGTCCGCGACCAGCCGGGACAGCAGGTCACCGCGCCGGCTCTGGCGCAGCCCGGCGGGCGCGAGCCGCTCCAGGCGCCGGTAGACCGCCACCCGCAGATCGGCCAGTACGCGCAGCGCGGCATCGTGGGAGACCAGCCGCTCCGCGTACCGGAAGACCGCCCGTCCGATGCCGAAGGCCCGGGTCGCCGTCACCGCCACCATCAGGTACAGCACGGGCGGCTGCTGCGACGCCCGCGAGATCAGCCAGCCGGAGACGGCCATCAGCCCGACGGCGCTGCCCAGCGCGAGGCTGCCGAGCAGCAGCGCGAGCGCGAACCGCCCCCGCCGCTCCCGACCCACCGCGCGCACGAGCGCCAGCCCACCGCCCCCACCACGGGCGAGGCCCCGGCCGAAGCCACCACGCGACGCGGCCGGACGGTCCGCGCCTCCGGCCCTCTCCGTCGGCCCGGCGTCGGCGACCCGGTCCGCCCGCGCCCCCGCCCGCTCCACCTGCTCGGATGTCGACCACTCCGCTGTCCCCTGCTCCGGCACCACGGGTTCCCCGGCCGTGCGGGCCGGCCCGGACGCCGGTTCCCGCGCCGCGTCGCGGCGCTCCTCGCCCGCGCCCCGGGACCGCGCCCGGACACCGTGAGCCGGGGCCGAGGCGTCGAGTGCGGGCCGCGCGTCCTGTCCGTCGGCCGGCGCGGGACCGTCCGCCCGCCCCACGCGCACCACGCGGTCCGCGATCGTCAACAGGGCCGGCCGGTGGACGACCAGCAGCACGGTGCGGCCGACCGCCAGCCGCCGCACCGCGTCCACCACGAGGGCTTCCGTCTCGCCGTCCAGGTTCGCGGTCGGTTCGTCGAGCAGCAGGACCGGCCGGTCGGCGAGGAACGCCCGCGCGAGCGCGAGGCGTTGCCGCTGCCCCGCCGAGAGACCCGCGCCGTCCTCACCGAGCTCGGTCCGCACCCCGTCCGGCAGGGCCGAGACGAAGTCCAGCGCGCTGGCCGCGCGCAGCGCGTCCCGCACCGCCTCGTCGTCGGCGTCCGGTCGCGCCAGCCGTACGTTCTCCTCGATCGTGCCCGCGAACAGGTAGGGCCGCTGCGGCACCCAGGCGATCTGGTCCCGCCAGCCCCGCCAGCCCGCCGCCGAGAGCGCCGCCAGATCGGTCCCGCCGACGCTCACCGTGCCTCGCTCCACACCACGGCCCGGCCCCGTGAACCCGAGCACCGTGTGCAGCAGGGTCGTCTTGCCGGCACCGCTCGGCCCGACCACGGCCACGGTCTCGCCGGGCGCGACGGTCAGCGAGGTCGCGTCAAGGGAGGGTGCGGTACGCCCCGGGTGTCGCACCACCAGCCCGTCCACCACCAGCGCCGCCGCCCGCGCGTCGGGTACCCGGTCCCCCTCCGACGCACCACCGACCGACTCCGCGCCGGGCGGCACAGCGCCGGGCCGCGCCGCATCGGGCCCCGCCGCCACGCCGGGCCGCCGGGAGCCCTCGGCCCCACGGACCGCGCCGGCCCGGGCGACCTCTCCGGCCGGGTCGGTCTCCAGTACGGCGAAGACCTCGTCGGCCGCCGCCAGGCCCTCGGCCGCCGCGTGGTACTCGGCCCCGACCTGACGCAGCGGCAGATACGCCTCGGGCGCGAGGATCAGCACCACGAGCCCGGCGTAGAGATCCATGTCCCCGTGGACCAGCCGCATCCCGATGCCCACGGCGACCAGCGCCACCGACAGCGTCGCCAGCAGCTCCAGCGCGAAAGACGACAGGAAGGCGATGCGGAGCGTCTTCAGCGTGGCCTGACGGTAGTCGGAGGTGATCGCCCGAATGGACTCGGCCTGCGCCTTGGCACGACCGAAGACCTTGAGCGTCGGCAGCCCGGCCACCACATCGAGGAAGTGCCCGGAGAGCCGCGACAACAGCCGCCACTGCCGGTCCATCCGATGCTGAGTGGCCCAGCCGATGAGCATCATGAAGACCGGGATGAGCGGCAGCGTGATCACGATGATCAGCGCCGACACCCAGTCCTCGGTGACGATCCGGGCCAACACCGCCGCCGGGACCACCACGGCGAGCCCGAGCTGTGGAAGGTAGCGGGAGAAGTAGTCGTCCAGGGCGTCGACGCCCCGGGTGGCGAGCGTGGTCAGCTCACCGGTCCGCTGCGTGCTCAGCCAGCCGGGCCCCAGCTCGGTCGCCCGCGTCAGCAGACGCATCCGCAGCTCCGACTTGACCTCGGCACTGGCCCGATGCGCAGCCATCTCGGTCAACGCGGAGACCACGGCCCGCCCGACGGCGACACCGGCCAGCAGCGCCAGCGGCCTCGCCAAGGCACCGACCGAGTCGCCATCCCGGAAGGCACCCACCACGATCTCGGCGATGAGCATCGCCTGGGCGATCACGAGACCGGCGCCGATGAGCCCGAGAGCCACCGAAGCCAGCAGGAAGAACCGGGTGGCGCGCGCGTACCGCAGCAGCCGAGGGTCGATGGGTTTCACGTGAAACACCGACCTGGTTTCACGTGAAACACGCGCGCGGCCGGTTTCACGTGAAACACGGACGGGCTCTGTTTCACGTGAAACACCCGACCAGCCGAGCGCCACCCGACGGCGCCGACGGTGCCGACGACACCGACCGCGCCAGCGCCGGCCCCGCCACGCCAGGTCATCCCTCGGTCCGCGTCTCGGCCTGTCCCGCCGCGCACGCGTCGCCGCGAAGGCCGGTTCATCCGTCGATTCATGGCGGGTCCGCCCTCAGTGCGCGTCGGCCGGGATGTGCTGGGTGCCGATCCGCTGCCGGAACACCCAGTACGTCCATGCCTGGTAGGCCAGCACGACGGGAGTCATGATGCCCGCGACCCACGTCATGATCTTGAGCGTGTACGGGCTGGAGGCGGCGTTCTCGGCGGTCAGGTTCCAGGCCGGATCGAGCGAGGAGGGCATGACGTTCGGGAACAGCGACAGGAAGAGCATCGCCACCGCCGCCGCGATGGTCAGCCCGGAGAGGGCGAAGGCCCAGCCCTCGCGGCCCCGGCCGTTCAGCACCAGCGCCGCGACCAGCGCGAGCACGGCGACCACCAGCGCCACGAGGCTGCCCGTGCCGCCCGAGTCCACCTGCGTCCACACCAGGAACACCGTCGCCAGACCGGCCGCGACCAGGCCCAGCCACCCGGCGAGCCGTCGCGCCCGGGTACGGATGTCGCCCACGGTCTTCAGGGCCGCGAAGACCGCGCCGTGGAAGGTGAACAGCGTCAGCGTCACCAGACCGCCGAGCAGCGCGTACAGGTTGGTCAGGTCGAGCAGGTCGCCCGCGTAGTTCTTGTCGGAGCCGATCGGCACACCGCGCACCATGTTCGCGAACACCGCGCCCCACAGGAACGCGGGGATCAGTGAGCACCAGAAGATGGCCTGCTCCCAGTTGCGCTGCCAGCTCTCCTCGCTGCGCTTGTGCCGGTACTCGAAGGCCACCCCGCGCACGATCAGGCAGATCAGCACGACGAGCAGCGGCAGGTAGAAGCCGCTGAACAGGGTCGCGTACCAGTCAGGGAAGGCGGCGAAGGTCGCGCCGGCCGCCGTCAGCAGCCACACCTCGTTGCCGTCCCAGACCGGGCCGATCGTGTTGATCAGCACCCGTCGTTCGATGCGGTCACGGGCGAGCAGCTTGGTCAGTACGCCGATGCCGAAGTCGAACCCCTCAAGGAAGAAGTAGCCGGTCCACAGGACGGCAATCAGCACGAACCAGACGTCGTGGAGGTGCATGGTCGGTCTCCGTTCCAGCCGTGTCAGTACGCGAAGGTCATCGGCTTGTCGGCGTCCTCGGCCGCCTCAGCGTCCGTGCCGCCGGGCGCTCCGGGATCGCCGGGCCTCGGGAAGCGCAGCTTCGGGTCCTTCGTCGGCGGCTTCTCGTCGACATCGACCCCGGCCTTGGCGTACTTGGTCAGCAGCCGTACCTCGATCACCGCGAGCACGCCGTACAGCAGCGTGAAGACGCCCATCGAGATCAGCACCTCGGTCTGGCTGACGCCGGGGGAGACCGCGTCGGAGGTCCGCATCAGGCCGTAGACCACCCAGGGCTGACGGCCCATCTCGGTGAAGATCCAGCCGAAGGAGTTGGCGATCAGCGGAAAGCCCATGGTCAGGATGCCGATCCGCCAGGACCAGGTGGTGAAGTAGGCGCTCATCTCGCGGTTCCTGGTGAGCATGAGGCGTGGCACCTCGTCCTCGCCGGTGCGCTTGTCGGGGGCGAGCCACAGCTTTCGCCGCGTGGTCCAGAGGCCGATCACACCCGCGGCGAAGGAGACCATGCCGAACCCGATCATGAGACGGAAGCCCCAGAACGTCATGAAGATGCTCGGGATGTAGTCCTCGGGCTCGCCGCCGTAGAGCTTGGCTTCCTGCTCGGCGATGTCGTTGATGCCGGGCACGGAGGCCGAGAAGTTGTCGTGGGCGAGGAAGGACAGTATTCCGGGGACGCTGAACTCGACGCTGTTGTGGCCCTTGCTCACGTCGCCGATCGCGAAGACGGAGAAGGGCGCCGGCCCCTCGGTCTCCCACAGCGCCTCGGCCGCGGCCATCTTCATCGGCTGCTGCTCGAACATCACCTTGCCGAGCCGGTCGCCGCTGAGCGCCGTGCCCAGCCCCGCGATCACCGCGATCACCAGCGCGGCCCGCAGCGACGCACGCATCGCGCCGATCTGCCGCCGCTGCTTGGTGGGCATCTCCTCGCCCCGGTCCTGGGCGCGCTTGGCACGCAGCAGGTGGTACGAGGCGATGCCGATGACGAACGCCGCGCCGGTGAGGAAGGCGGCGGTCAGCGTGTGGAAGACGACGACCAGGGTGGTGTTCTGCGTGAGCACCGCCCACATGTCCGTCAGCTCGGCCCGCCCCGACGCCTTGTCTATCGTGTAGCCGACGGGGTGCTGCATCCAGGAGTTGGCGGCCAGGATGAAGTACGCGGAGAGCATCGTGCCGATCGCGACGATCCAGATGCACGCACAGTGGATCTTCTTCGGCAGCTTGTCCCAGCCGAAGATCCACAACCCGATGAAGGTGGATTCGAAGAAGAAGGCGATCAGCGCCTCCATCGCGAGCGGGGCTCCGAAGACGTCACCGACGAAGCGCGAGTAGTCGGACCAGTTCATGCCGAACTGGAACTCCTGCACGATGCCGGTCACGACCCCCATCGCGATGTTGATCAGGAAGAGCTTTCCCCAGAACTTCGTCGCGTGGAAGTACTTCTCCTTGCCCGTGCGTACCCAGGCGGTCTCCAGACCGGCCGTGAACGCCGCGAGGCTGATCGTCAGCGGAACAAAGAGGTAGTGGTAGACGGTCGTGATGCCAAATTGCCACCGTGCCAGGGTCTCCGGAGCCAGAGCCAGGTCCACGTCGTGTCTCCTTGCCGTCTTGCTGAGCCGCACGCCGTCGAGGCGATCCGCCCCATTGATCACGGTCAAAGGGGGATGCAACAGGCGCGCTTGTGAACGCGTTCACATTCACAAGGAATTATGACGCACATGCCTTCCCTCCCCCGCACCGGGGGGTGCCCCTCCGTCAACCCCCCGGACCACCCCACACGGCCCGCACCCGGGTGGCCCCGCCCCACCCCGAGCGCCCGCTCCCGACCCCGAGCGAAGCGTCGAACAGCCCCTCAACAGCGCGGAGTACGGCATTCCGGAAGGCCGCCCCCGCCCTCCCACCGCGCCCCCGCCGACCCCATCCGCGCCCGCCGAGCCCCGGCCCGCCACCCGCCGAACGCCACCACGCCACGCACCCCCGCCCCCGCTCTGTGGCGAACCCCACTCGCCCCGCCCGAAGCCAGAAGCCCGTGCCCGGCCCGGCCCGGCACCACGCTTACGCCCGCCGCCGCGCGTACGACACGCCCCACCACGCACCCCGTACGCCCCACACACCCGGCCCCCGGCCACCGAGCGCGCGCCCTGACGAACCCACCCGCCCCCACACAGCGCGAGGGCGCGGCCGAAGCCGCGCCCTCGCACACACCGCCACCGACGCGCCGTACCCCGGAGCCGCACGGGCTCCGGGGTCCGACGGCCCGGCTCAGAGCTCCTCGCGGAACGCCTCCGCCGCCTTCAGGAAGAGGTCGTTCGCCTCGGTCTCGCCGATCGTGATCCGCACGCCGTCGCCCTGGAACGGCCGGACCATCACGCCGCCGCGCTCACACGCCGCCGCGAAGTCCAGCGCCCGGTCGCCCAACCGCAGCCAGACGAAGTTGCCGTGCGAGGCGGGCACGGTCCAGCCCTGCGCGACGAGCGCCTCGTACACCCGCGCCCGCTCCACGACCAGCGCCTCCACCCGCTCGCGCAGCGCGTCCTCGCTACGCAGCGAGGCGATCGCCGCCTCCTGCGCCACCTGCGTCACACCGAAGGGCACCGCCGTCTTCCGCAGCGCAGCCGCCACCGGCTCGTGCCCCACGGCGAAGCCGACCCGCAGCCCGGCCAGCCCGTACGCCTTGGAGAAGGTCCGCAGCACGCACACGTTGGCACGGTCACGGTAGAGATCGAGGCCGTCCGGCACGTCCTCGTCGCGGATGAACTCGCGGTACGCCTCGTCCAGGACGATCAGGACGTCGGAGGGCACCGCGTCGAGGAAGCGCTCCAGCTCGGCCCGGCGGACCACGGTGCCGGTCGGGTTGTTGGGGTTGCACACGAATATGAGCCGGGTCCGGTCGGTGACCGCCGCGAGCATCGCGTCGAGGTCGTGCCCCTCGTCGGCCGTCAGCGGCACCGGCACCGGCGTCGCGCCGGCGATCTGCGTGACGATCGGGTACGCCTCGAAGGAGCGCCAGGCGAAGATCACCTCGTCGCCCGGCCCCGCCGTGGACTGCACGAGCTGCTGCGCGATGCCCACCGAGCCGGTACCGGTGGCCAGGTGCTCGATCGGCACGTCGAAGCGGGTCGACAGCTCGGCCAGCAGCCCGCTGCACGCGAGGTCGGGGTACCGGTTGAGCGCGCCGGCGGCGCGCACCGCCTCCTCCAGAACCCCGGGCAGCGGCGGGTAGGGGTTCTCGTTGGAGGACAACTTGTACGTGGTGGCGCCCCCCGGCGCCGCCGAGGCGGGCTTGCCAGGCTTGTAGGTCGGAACGCCGTCGAGCGCAGCGCGCAGCTTGGGGCTCTTCTCAGACACCGCAGATCCTCCTTGAACCATCCCGGGCACAGCAGTCAGCAACAGCAGACACGCAATACTGTTTACCTTATGAGGATTCCCCGGGGTCCCGTAAAGACCAGGGGGAGCGTTCTTCTTCGTGGAGTGCGCCGGTGGCGGGCGCCGTGGCGCGCGTCACCCATGAGAGTGAGTTGAGACCTCTCCGAAACATAAGCCAATCAGCAGGCGCGACCACCACATGGCCGGGCAGAGACCCAGAAGATCCACCAACTCCCTTGGTTTCCAAGGTTATTAAGGGTTGTTGCTCATGCAGAATCGTGCCTGTTGACAGTGGGCTGCCGATTCCTCCGAACGCACCCCACGAGCCCTACTATCGGCTCGCCATGACAGCAGCAGGGAAGCACCAGGTGAGCCGGTCGGCCGGCCGCCGGTTGGGGCGGGCAGGCATCCGGGACGTGGCCGCCGCAGCCGGGGTCTCCATCACGACCGTCTCTGACGCGCTCAACGGCAAGGGACGGCTACCGGATGCCACCCGCCGCCACGTCCGCGAGGTCGCCGACCGGCTGGGCTATCGCCCCTCCGCCGCGGCCCGCACGCTCCGTACCGGCAAGTCAGGTCTCATCGGACTGACGGTGACCACGTACGGGGATGAACCTTTCACCTTCACCGAGTTCGCCTACTTCGCCGAGATGGCCCGCGCGGCCACCTCCGCCGCGCTGGCCCGCGGCTACGCCCTCGTCATCCTGCCCGCCACCTCACGCCACGACGTGTGGTCCAACGTGGCCCTGGACGGCACCGTGGTCATCGACCCCTCCGACCAGGACCCGGTGGTGGCCGAGCTGGTCCGCCACGGCATCCCCGTCGTCTCCGACGGGCGCCCGGCCGGGTCGCTCCCCGTCACCGCCTGGGTGGACAACGATCACCACGCGGCCGTGTGCGGCCTGCTCGACCACCTCGCCGAGGCGGGCGCGCGCCGTATCGGACTGCTCACCGGAACGACCACGGACACCTACACCCGGCTCTCCACCACCGCGTACCTCTCCTGGTGCGAGCGGGTGGGCCAGGACCCGGTCTACGAGGAATACCCCGCGCACGACCCGTGCGCGGGTGCCGTCGCCGCCGACCGGCTGCTCGCCAGGCCGGACCGGCCCGACGCGGTCTACGGCCTCTTCGACCCCAACGGCACCGATCTGCTCGCCGCCGCCCGGCGCTACGGGCTGCGCGTACCGGATGACCTGCTGCTCGTGTGCTGTAGCGAGTCCAGCGTGTACACCAGCACCGATCCCCCGGTCACCACCCTCTCCCTCAAGCCCCGCCGCATCGGTACGGCCGTCGTCCAGCTCCTCATCGACGCCATCGAAGGCGTGGACGGCGGCGGGCCGATCGAGCAGGTGATACCGACAGAGCTCATCGTGCGCGCGTCGTCACAGCGACGCTCGCCACGCACCACCGTCAGCGCCCCACGCGGACCCGCGGGCGCCTAGTTCCAGCCACTCCCTCACCCCCGGCCCACCGACCCCACCCGCCCTCGCCCCACGCCCCGTGCCCCGCACGGCGCGCCCCGCCCCCTCGCCACACCCGGCCGCACTGAGCCGGCCGGCCCTCACCCGAACCGGTCGGCGCCGCCTCGCGACGGCGTAATGCACCCCTGCCAAGCGGCCAATTCGGGAGAAATGACCGGCGAACCCTGCGCTGGGCCCATTTCGCGACCCCTGGTGCGTCACAACCCCCGACGGTCATTCCTATGATGGGCGGACGACACCGCGGACCGCCGTCGACCAGGCAAGGTCCAGAAGGTGCACGGCGGCGCGATGGTGGAGGGGTCGATGACTCAGGGGGCCGGTCTGGGACCCACGGCACGGACCACGTCTTCGCATCCGGATGCGGAGCCCGACGCGCGACCCGAAGAGCGCCAGGCGGAGCACCCGGCCGCCCAACCGGCGCCCCCCGCCCCGGCGCTGGCCGCGCCCACCGCACCACAGCCGACCCCGCCGACCCACCCGGCCCACGGCACGCCCGGCGCGGAGCCGACGGGGCCCGACGCCGGCCGCACGGCGGGGCCCGACGTGGCCTCCGAGCCGCCGGCGCCCACCCTGCGCATGTCCCACGTCAGCCCCGCCTCCGCGCGGGTGCGACCGCTGGCCGCGCACACCGGCCTGCAGATCGTGCCCCAGGTCCCGGCCTCCGCCCAGCGGGGGCTGGTGCCGCCGCCCACGTCGCCGGCCCAGCGGACACACCGCCCCCCGACCCAGCGCGCGCCCCAGACCTACGCGCCGAACCCGCCCCAGACCTCGACCGGTCCGACCGGCGCGACCGAGCTGAGCGCGACGCACCAGCCGTCCGAGGCACACCAGCCACCGGAGACCCAGCAGCCACCGGCGCACCCGACGCGGGGGGTCGCGCCGCGGCCGGCCTCCGCCTCCCAGTCCGCCACGCGGCAGCCGAGCAATCCGCAGTCGTACGCCCCGGGTCAGGGCTCCGACCACCCGACGACGCCTCCGCGAGGCCAGGTGCCGGTACAGGCCCGGCCGGCCCCGCAGGGCCAAGGGCAGGGTGCCCCGCCGGCCGGGTACGCGCCGGGCACCGTGCCCGCGCCCCGGCAGCCGGTCGCCACCGCGCCCCCCGCCCAGGCGGCGCCAGGCCAAGAAGCACCGGCCCAGGCGGTGCCGGCGCAGGCGGTGCCGCCCCAGGCCACCGCGCGGGCCGAGCACGCCGGCGCGTCCGCCCCCGGGCACAGCGACCCCGAGTACACCCCCACCGAGCGCGACCTGCCCGTCATCGCCCGTGGCGTCGGACCCGGCAGCACCATCGCGGACCTGTCCACGGCCGGTTTCGCCGACCCGGTCGAGCCCGCTCCCGCGCCCGCCGCGGCCCCCGTCGAGCACGACGGCCTGGGCCCGCTGTACGTCGTCGGCGACGTCCACGGCTACCTCGACGAGCTGCGGGCCGCGCTGGCCGAGCAGGGGCTCATCGACGCGGAGGGCAACTGGTCAGCCGGCAACACCCGGTTGTGGTTCCTCGGCGACTTCACCGACCGTGGACCGGACGGCATCGGCGTGATCGACCTGGTCATGCAGCTCTCCGCGCAGGCCGCCGCCGCCGGCGGCTACTGCAAGGCCCTGATGGGCAATCACGAACTGCTGCTGATCGGCGCCAAGCGGTTCGGCGACACCCCGGTCCAGTCCGGCGCGGGCACCGCCTCCTTCCAGGCGGCGTGGCTGCTCAACGGCGGTCAGCGCACCGACATGGAGCGGCTTGAGGACCACCACGTGCAGTGGATGTCGCGACTGGACGCCATGGTCGAGGAGGACGGCCACCTGCTCCTGCACTCCGACACCACCGCCTACCTGGAGTACGGCGACTCCATCGAGGCCGTCAACGACACCGTCACCGAAACGCTCCAGCGCAGCGACGCGGACGAGTGCTGGGACCTGTTCCGCAAGTTCACCAAGCGGTTCGCCTTCCGCGACGAGGCCGGTTCGGAGGCCGTGCGCGAACTCCTCGACACCTACGGTGGCGAACGTCTGGTGCACGGGCACAGTCCGATCCCGTACCTGCTCGGTGAGGTGGGCGCCGAGGACGCCGACGGCGAGGACGCCCGCCCCCTGGTCAGCGGCCCCCACGTCTACGCCGACGACCTCGCCATCGCCATGGACGGCGGCGTGACCATGGCCGGAAAGCTACTGGTCGTGCAATTCCCCCTGCGCGGTTGAGGGTTAGCCCCCCGGGTAGACGGGCACATGAGAATCCCACTCTCGTGCGGTGATTTCGGATAGCACTCTGTTGTCCCGCGCCGCCACGGCTCTACCATCGGCTCATCCGTAGCAGGCTCTCCTCCGTTTCCGCCCGTGACCGGTGAAGCCGGCATCAAGGCCCTACGGAGCATCGGGGGATGCACACATGAACAGCGCTCCACACCTGCTCACCGAGGATCGCCCGGACTTCGAGCGCGTTCTCGACGAGGCGCTGCGCACCACGGAAGCGCATCCTGGCCCGCACCCCGCGAGCCAGCGGCCCACCACACCCCAACTGCGCACGATGGCGCTGAGCGCGATCACCGCCATATCGGCGTGCGCGGCGGTCGAATACGAACGGTACGTCCAGGCGCGCGACGCGCTGCGTACGTCCTCCGCCCCGGTTCGGCCCGGGGGTGAGCGGGGCGAGGCGGACGGCGAGGCGGTCTCGTTGCCCGGGGTCGTGGGCGACGTCGCCGGCGGGTCCGGCGCGGGGCTCGTGGCCGTCCTCGCCGTTCTGGCACCGGTGCTCGCCGGTGCCGCCGCGGTGATCTTCCTGCTCGTCGGCTACGTCCTGCGGGTGTTCGCACCCGACGCGTCCGTCAGCGGCCCGCTGGTCACCGCCGGTTGGGTGTTCGCCGCCTGCGCCGCGATCGGCGTCCTGCTCGCCGCCGCGGGCCTGCTGATCATCGCCGTACGCAACGGCGGCGGCCGACGCTCCCGGGCCAGGGTCGCCGAGGTGGACCAGGCGCGGGCGGAGTGGCATCAGGCCCTGCTGGAACAGGGCATGGTGCCGTTCCTGCGGGAGGCACTGGCCCACGGCGAGACGGCGGCCCCGGGCCGGGTCCGCCCGGCCGAGAGCCCGCCGCCCCACGCCGACCTGCGCACCACCCACTCCGGCTCGGCCGGCCGTACGCCCCATCTGGGCTACAGCCGACCGGGGTTCACCAGCCCCGGAGACGGCGGGGCCGACACCGCCCCCGGACCGCGCTACAGCAGCCCGGACTTCACCGGCCCGGAACTCGGCGGCCAGGACCACCGCTCACCCTGACCCACCCGCCCCCACCACCGCCCGGGCCCCGGCCCCAGCCGGGCCCCGGGCGCCCTCGGGCCATGACGCCGCGGTCCCGCCCCACGCCTGCCTGTACGCCACGCCTGCGCCCGGGCCCGTACTTGCCCCTGGGCCAGCGCCCGTACCCGTACCTGTGCCTGTGCCCGGGTCGTCAGGGCGATCCCCCTCGGGGGGCGAGGTGATGAGCGGCCACTGGCTTCGGCGACAACCAGCCATGGTCGGCACGGGGGTCGAGACGGGCCTCCTGGCCGGATGCCGTCCGCGCGCTCGACTTTCCCCAGCGTTCTCTGAGGAATATCCATCGTGGTCGATGTGGATCACTTCCCCCTACACTTTCTTGACTCAAGCCCGGCTTGAAGATGGGGGATCTGATTCGTGTTCACTTTCGTCATACCCGCCTATAACGAAGAGGCCACCGTAGCCACGATCGTCGAGCAGGCACACAAAGCCGCACAATCGGCCGACCGTGTCCTGGTCGTGGACAGCGCCTCGACCGACGGCACCGTGGAGGCGGCTACCCGGGCCGGCGCGGAGGTTTTGCGCGGGCCACGCGGCAAGGGGGCGGCGATGAGCGCCGCTCTCGCCGAGGTGCGGACCGAGTGGGTCTGCTACCTCGACTCCGACCTCGTGTCCTCGACCGAGAACGTGCCGGCCATGCTGCGTGAGGCGGCGGCGTCCGGCACGAGCGACCATGTCGTCGGCGACTACGAGTACGACTATCCCGGGACCATTCTGAGTTCCACATTCACCATCTACGAGCCGCTTGCCGCCGCGTTCTTCCCCGAAGTCGGCTCACACGGCGCCAACTCCCTGACGGGATATCGAGCGATTCGCACCGCGTCCATCCCGAAGCCACTGCCGTCCGATTTCGGTGTGGAGTCGTTTCTCAACATCTCCGTCGCCGTCGCTGGCGGCAAGGCCAGCGTTTGTCATCTGGGCGTCGTCAGCAGCCGTTTCCGATACAACGGCGGCACCATGGCCCATGAGATAGGCAGGACGATTCTCGACCTGGCCATCGCACACGGCCGCCTGGCGCCGGACCAGCGACCCGCGTGGGACCGGTGGCTGGAAGAAGGCGTCCGCGCCCTCGCCCACCACGAGGCGGACAGCGGCCGTTCGGCCACCCTCGCCCGCCTCTTCGCCGCCGTCCGGCGCCCCATGCCGTCCCGCACCCACGCCCCGGCGATCTGACCCCGAGCGGCCCCGACCGCGCCCGCGACTGACCCGAAGGGCCGGAACAACGAAGGCGCGGCGGAACGCCGGACGTACTGGGTCGCAGAGGCTCGGCGCGAGCGGCGGCTCGGTGTGAACGGCGAACCTCACACCACGGCGCCCGTGCGGGGGCGGGGCGCCTCCGGGCCCTGCCCGGGGGTTGTCCCGTCGCCCGCCGGCGTCGCGTGGCGCGGCGGGGCGCCGCCCCGGGCACCGTGGCCGCCCGGAACGGCGTTCAACCGCCAGGCGGTCAGTCGGCGATGGGCAGGTACACCCGGTTGCCCGCCTCCGCGAACTCCCTGGACTTCTCCGCCATGCCCGCTTCGGCCTCGGCCGCCGCCAGGGTGCCGCCGTGCTCGCGACGGATGTCCTGGGAGATCTTCATCTAGTGGAACATGGCAGAAAGCACCACACGACGAGCTAGCGCGGAGCGTCGCGGACGCTGCGTTGAAGGACGTCGGTCAGCACCCCAGCAGCGGTGGCGAAGTTATTGTCGTCGTGCAACACGATCAACCCGTGGTGGGCCGCGGTGGCGCAGATCATCAGATCGACGGTGGACAGCGCCCGGACAGCTCCACCGCTCTGGGCGAGCCTGAACTGGGCGGACTCGATCCAGCCCCACGTGTTCTTCGGCAGGGGCACATCGGGATACAGGTCGGCGAACATCTCGCCCATCTGTTCGTAGTGGGCGAGGTTGCGGGCGGAGCGCCGGAACTCAGTGCGCTGGGGAGCACACGAGCCGATGACACGGAGATCGATGTCCTCGCCCCACGCGTCGTTCAGGTGCTCTTCGCGCATCAGCCGCCACACGGCGGTCGAGTCCGCGAGGTAGCGGATCACCCGTCCCCCCGCTTCTCGGCCTCATGGAGTTGCTTCCACCCCTCGTAGTCCCACTCCTGAGCGGCCTGGAAGTGCCGAGCCCGCCGGGCGGCCCGCTCGTGTCTCTCGGCGTACTCGCGCAGGGCCTCGTTCACCACCTCCTTCTTGGTCGCGCCCCCGGAGAAACGAAGGGCCTTCGCGAGGGCGTCGTCGTCCAGGTCGATGGTCGTCACGCTCATATTTACCTCCGCTATATAAGACCAATAGCACTCTTGAATATAGCCAAGGCCGCCCGATTCCGGCCCGTGAACGCGCCCGAGCGCCGTCCCGGGTGGGTCGGGACGGCGCTCGGGGGGATGGTGGGTCAGTCGGCGATGGGCAGGTACACCCGGTTGCCCGCCTCCGCGAACTCCCTGGACTTCTCCGCCATGCCCGCTTCGGCCTCGGCCGCCGCCAGGGTGCCGCCGTGCTCGCGACGGATGTCCTGGGAAATCTTCATCGAGCAGAACTTCGGGCCGCACATCGAGCAGAAGTGCGCGGTCTTGGCGGGCTCGGCCGGGAGCGTCTCGTCGTGGAAGGCGCGGGCCGTGTCGGGGTCGAGGGCCAGGTTGAACTGGTCCTCCCAGCGGAACTCGAAGCGCGCGTCGGAGAGCGCGTCGTCCCAGTCCTGGGCACCGGGGTGACCCTTGGCCAGGTCAGCGGCGTGGGCGGCGATCTTGTACGTGATGACGCCGGTCTTCACGTCGTCGCGGTCCGGCAGGCCCAGGTGCTCCTTGGGCGTGACGTAGCACAGCATCGCGGTGCCCCACCAGGCGATCATCGCGGCACCGATGCCGGAGGTGATGTGGTCGTAGGCCGGCGCGACGTCCGTGGTCAGGGGGCCGAGCGTGTAGAACGGAGCCTCTTCGCAGATCTCCTGCTGGAGGTCGATGTTCTCCTTGATCTTGTGCATCGGGACGTGGCCCGGGCCCTCGATCATGGTCTGCACGTGGTGCCGCTTGGCGATGGTGTTGAGCTCGCCCAGCGTCCTCAGCTCGGCGAACTGGGCCTCGTCGTTGGCGTCCGCGATGGAGCCGGGGCGCAGCCCGTCGCCGAGCGAGAACGTGACGTCGTAGGTGGCCAGGATGTCGCAGAGCTCCTCGAAGTTCTCGTAGAGGAAGCTCTCCTTGTGGTGGGCCAGGCACCAGGCCGCCATGATCGAGCCGCCGCGCGAGACGATGCCGGTCTTGCGGCGCGCCGTGAGCGGTACGTAGCGCAGCAGTACGCCGGCGTGCACCGTCATGTAGTCGACGCCCTGTTCGGCCTGCTCGATGATGGTGTCCTTGTAGATCTCCCAGGTCAGCTCCTCGGCCCGGCCGTCGACCTTCTCCAGGGCCTGGTAGAGCGGGACGGTGCCGATCGGGACGGGGGAGTTGCGCAGCACCCACTCGCGGGTGGTGTGGATGTTGCGGCCGGTGGACAGGTCCATGACCGTGTCCGCGCCCCAGCGGGTCGCCCAGGTCATCTTCTCCACCTCCTCCTCGATGGAGGAGGTGACGGCGGAGTTGCCGATGTTGGCGTTGACCTTCACCAGGAACCGCTTGCCGATGATCATCGGCTCGATCTCCGGGTGGTTGACGTTGGCCGGCAGCACGGCGCGACCGGCGGCGATCTCCTCGCGGACCACCTCGGGGGAGACGTTCTCGCGCAGCGCGACGTACTCCATCTCCGGGGTGACCTCGCCTCGGCGGGCGTAGGCGAGTTGGGTGACGGCTTGGCCGTCGCGGCCCCGGCGCGGCTGGCGCGGGCGGCCGGGGAAGACCGCGTCGAGGTTCTTGAGGCCACCGCGCGGCGAGGTGTGCTTGATGCCGTCGTCCTCGGGGCGCAGCGGCCGGCCCGCGTACTCCTCGGTGTCTCCCCGGCCGATGATCCAGTTCTCGCGCAGCGGCGGCAGCCCGCGCCGTACGTCGGTGTCGATGTTCGGGTCGGTGTACGGGCCCGAGGTGTCGTACAGCGTGACGTCCTGGCCGTTGGTGAGGTGTACTCGTCGCACCGGCACCCGCAGGTCGGGCCGCGAACCGCTCAGATAGCCCTTGTGCCATCCGATGTCGCGCGGTTGCCCGTCGGTGTCGTTCGACTCTACGGAGGCAGGCGTGCGTGCGTCCGATACGGTCATGAGACCTACTCCCTACGCCGGCATTACCCGGTAACAGGTTCGGCGGTCGACGCAGCCGTTTCCGTAGTCGGTTCACCGGCGTCGGCCGGTCGTCCCGTACGGAGGTCAGCGCCCTCTCAGCCCGGTGCTCCGAGCTCCCGCGATTGCAAAGGTGCCACCACGCTAACCGCTCCGCGACGGATTGGGCCAGGGGGCCTTGCGATGATCGGTCCATGACTCCCACCGAGCCAGGGCCACCCGGGCGGCCAGGCCCCCACGGCCGGCCGCCCGCCCACACCCCGCCGCCCGGCACCGGACACGCGCGGGGGCCCGGCCCGACCGCGCCGACACCCCCGCCCCCCGGCGTGCCCCCGCGACCGCCTAGCGGCGGCCCCGCCGACGAGGGCGCGGGAACCGGCGGAGGGAGCGGCGTGGGAGCGGGCACGGGGGCCGACGGTCCGTACCCCGGGCGCGGGTCGGGGTACGGACAGGAGCGGGGGCGGGGGCACGGGCCGGTTCCCGGCGCGCGGGGGCCCGACGCGCGCCGGCAGGGGCGTACGGGGCCCGACCACGGGCTGCCGGAGAGCGACCACCAGCACGACAACGGCCCCACGGGGCACGACCACCACCCCGCCCCCACCGGCCACGGACACGGTCACGCACCCGGCCAGGGCCACGGCCACAGTCACAGCCACGGGCCCGCCGCGCCCGTCTCGCGTCAGCTCCGCAAGGTCATCGCGGCGGTGCTCATCCCGTTCAGCGTGGCGGTCGTGGTCGGGCTGGTGGTGCTGTGGCCGGGCGGCGCGCCCGACCACCACGGGCCGTCGGGGCTCGGCTTCGACCGGCACACCGAGTCGGGGCGCGTGGTGCGGGTCGACGAGGTGCGGTGCGCGGACGTGCACGCCCAGCCGCAGGGGCAACAGCCGCCGGGCGAGCAGCCGGGCGATCCGGCGGCCCAGCCCGAGGCCAAGGACGAGACCTGCGAGAAGGCCACGATCGAGGTGACCTCGGGCAAGGGCAAGGGGCGTACGTTCACCGAGATCGTGCAGCCGTCCGCGTCCCGGCACTACGAGAAGGGCCAGAAGCTGATCCTGGCGTACGCCCCCAAGGCGCCGGAGAACCTCCAGTACTCGGTCTCCGACGTCGAACGGAAGCTGCCGATGGCGCTGCTGGCCGGGCTCTTCGCGCTGGCCGTGGTCGTGGTGGGCCGGATGCGCGGGGTCTTCGCGCTGGTGGCGCTCGTCATCAGCTTCGGCGTGCTGACGCTGTTCATCCTGCCGGCCATCCTCCAGGGTTCGAACCCGCTGGTGGTGGCCGTGATCGGGGGCAGCGCGATCATGCTGATCGCGCTGTACACCTGTCACGGCCTGACCGCCAGAACCTCGGTCGCGGTGCTCGGGACGCTGCTCTCACTGCTGCTGATCGGCCTGCTCGGCTCGGTGTTCATCGGCTGGGCGCATCTGACCGGCAACACCGACGACCAGACCGGACTGGTGCACGGCCTCTACCCCGACATCGAGATCCAGGGCCTGTTGCTGGCCGGCATCATCATCGGCTCGCTCGGTGTGCTGGATGACGTGACCGTCACCCAGACCTCGGCGGTGTGGGAGCTGAAGGAGGCCGACCCGTCGGCGCACTGGCGCACGTTGTACGCGGCGGCCATGCGCATCGGTCGGGACCACATCGCCTCGGTGGTCAACACGCTGGTCCTCGCCTACGCCGGTGCCGCGCTGCCGCTGCTGTTGCTCTTCTCGATAGCGGACAGCGGTGTGAGCACGGTCGCGACCAGCGAGATCGTCGCCGAGGAGATCGTCCGCACCCTCGTCGGCAGCATCGGTCTGGTGGCCTCGGTGCCGGTGACCACGCTGCTGGCGGCGCTGGTGGTCTCCGCGGACCGCAGCCCGACGAGCGTTCCCGGCGCGGGCGGTGGCGGCGGAGTCGCCCCGGAGCGCGCCGCTGTCCCGGGGCGCGGGGTCGGGCCCGGCGCGCCGGTGGGTCAGCGGGGCGTGGGTGGCGCGGAGGCCGGAGCGAACCCGGGCGCCGGGCGCGGCGCGGGCGCGGTGGCCTCCGGGCTCGCCTCGGGTCTGCCGGGCCGGGGGAAGGGTCGCCGCCGCCGGGCGAAGTAGCGCGTGCCGGGTGCCGTGCGGCATCGCGTCGGCCCCGGGCGGGCGATGCCGGACCGCCCGGCCCCAGGTGCCGGGCCCCGCGGGGGCGGGCCAGCCGGGTGGAGGCGTCGAACTCCGGCCAGGCCGCCGGGGCCTGGGCCGATGCGCCGGGGCCGGGCGGATGCGCCGAACCCCGGGCGGGCCGGCGCCGGAATCCGGTCGGGCGCGCCCGGCAGAGGCGTCACGCCGCGTCGTACGCGCCGGCGTTGGGTCCCCTGGGGCGGGTCGCGAGGGGCGCGGCGGCCCGGGCGTCGGGGGCGGTCACGCGCGGGGGGAATTCGCGCTTCCGAGTGGCCGGGCGAAAAAACGTCCAGGCAACGCACCGTGACCGACGGCCCGGTTCACCCTGCGTAGCGGTCTCCCGCCAGGATGCGGTCCAGGACCGCGTCCAGGCCGCAGGCCGGATCGCTCGCCTCCTCCTCGCAGCCGAACGGGACCAGTCGGTCCGTCCGGTCCAGGAAGGCCACCAGCGGAGCGGCGCCGACCCGGAACAGGGCTCCCTCGACGCCGACTTGGAGCCGGATCAGCACATCTGACAGCTCGTCCGGGCCCGTTGGGCAGATGTGCACGTCGCCTTCGCCGATGGGCCCGCAGAGCCCGTCGAGGAGCAACTCCCGGGCGAAAGCCCAGCTCACCGGGGCATCGCCGGGCAGATGGAAGGTGAATCGCACGGCATACGGATCGGCCTTGTCGTAGCCGAGATCGACCGGAATGCGGAAGGAGAGATCCTCGGAAACGAGGAAGGTCATCGTCACCTCTGCCTGGACTGTGTCACGCATCGTTCGCCGCCCCGAGTCGGTGGGAATGGCCGGGTTTCAGCCAACCTGGCCTTCTTGACGCCATCGTCCGCTAACACTCAGCGGATCACAAGGAGTGAGTTTTCAGATACTGATAGAGAACGACAGGGAGCTGATGAGCGCTCCGACTCTGGAGCGTAGCGAATCGACAGCGGGGCGGAGTCGTTCCGCTCGAGCCAGGGGGGTGGAAACCGCCAGGGTCGCCGCCGTCCCCCCGGTCGTGAGGGGAAAGGCGGCGCAGGCCGTGCCGAGCGCGTACTCCTCCCGCTCGCAGACCGGCTGAAAACGCCGTCTCGCGGCGGCCTTCTCCCTGAATCCTGCCTCGTCACGCACCGAGTACGGGGTGATGGCCCGCACCGGATAGCGCGCGAAGTGGTCGGCGCGTTCGCTCTCGTCGAGCTGGGCGAGCAGGCACTGTCCGATGGCGTGCGCGTGAGCGGTCTGCCGGAAGTCGGCCCACTCTTCGACGACCGACGCCCCGGGCGCGTCGGCTGTGGCGAGCACCTCGACCTCACCCTCGCGGTAGACGGCGAAGTAGACGGCCACTCCCAGCTCGCCGGCGAGTGTGGTGACGGTGTGCGCGAGGCCCGCGCGCGGGTCCGGGACCGCGTCGGCCGGCCCGGACGCGGACAGCGCCCCCGGGCTGTCGCCCAGCCGGCGGACGGCCTCGCCGTAGCGGAAGACGCCGTGGTCGCGGCGGAGGTACCCCTCGTGGGTGAGGGTGCGCAGCAGGTGGTACGCGGTCGGCAGGGGCAACCCCGCCTCGCGCGCGAGTTGCTTGGCGGGGGCGCCGTCCGCGTGCGCGCCCACCGCTTCCAGCAGGCGCAGCGCCCGCTGGACGGAGCTGATGAGCGTGGGCTGTGTGTCCGCACACGGCCGTCGGCACTGTCCGTGGTCGCGGGCCGGTCGGTGCGACGGTCCCGTGCTTGCTGACGCCACAGTCACCCCCAGAGCTGCGGGCGGGTGGGCACCCCCCGGGCGGGGGCCGTCCCCGCGCTCGCCGCGGCATCCGGCGCGTGCCCGCCGGGGCCGGGCCGGACCGCAACGTTTCCGCACTCTAACCGGAAGAGCGACTTCTATTTCAAGAAGTGAAGGGTTGTCACACGATGCGTCATGTGCAAGGCGGAAACACGCCGTTGAAGGACTGGACCATGGGCATGGGCCGCGTGGCGGCTACCAGTCGTCGCGTGAGGACCGCGAGGAGGAGGTGAACTTGCGCACCACGTACACCAGGCCGCCGATGATGGCGACCAGCAGCAGGGCCCGGAACAGCAACCAGGCGACGAAGCCGACGACGCTGGTGATCAGACCGCCGAAGACCACGATGATCAGAAGGGGCACGACGACCCACTTCACCCACCACGGCAGTCCCTGGAGTATCCGCTTCGCGGCCACGATGGCACCCTGCTTTCTGCTCGCCCTGCTCGATCCCGTGATCTCGCTGCTTCGTTGGAGTCCCCCTCGTACTCCCGATGCTAAGGCGGCGCGGCGACTCGTGGGGCCCGGTCAGCCCTCGTACTCCCCTGAGCCGTCCCCTACGGGACCACCGGCCCCGCCTCGCCCTCACGGGCTACGCCACGGGGGCGGCGGGGCCCCACACGGCGCGGCGCGGGCCGGTCGGGGCAGGGCCCGCCCCTGTCAGGGGCGCCCGCCGCCGACCCGCAAGCCACCCCCGACGCGCGGGCGCCGGCCCGCGTCGGACCGCGCGGGCCGGCGCGAGCGGAAGGACCCCGCCGGCCGGGGCGGCGGGCCCGGTCCGCGCCGGCTCAGCTCTCGGGCGGCGAGAAGACCACCATGACCCGCAGGTCCTCCGTGATGTGGTGGAACTTGTGCGGCACGCCCGCGGGAACGTAGACGACGCTGCCGCGCGCCACCGGCGTGGTCTCGGCGCCCACGGTGATCGCGCCACGGCCGCTCATCACCAGGTAGACCTCGTCCTGCCGGTGCGGCTGCTGCGGATCGACGGTGCCCGCGTCCAGCGCGTACAGGCCCACCGACATGTTGCGCTCCCGGAGGAACTGCAGGTACGCCCCCTGGTTGGCGGCGCGCTCCGCCTCCAGCTCGTCTAGCCGGAACGCCTTCATGCCCTCTCCACCCCTTGCTGTCTCATCTGCAACGATCGCTTCCATGAGGAACTTCGTAGTAAAGACGCTCGCGAACGCGGCGGCCCTGTGGGTCGCCATATGGCTACTCAAAGACATCACCTTGACCGGCGAGAACACCGGTCGCAAGACGCTCACCCTGATTCTCGTGGCCCTGCTCTTCGGGCTGGTGAACTTCATCGTCAAGCCGGTGGTGAAGTTTCTCTCGTTTCCCCTGTTCCTGGTCACGCTCGGCCTGTTCACCCTCGTCGTGAACGCCCTGATGCTGATGCTCACCTCGTGGCTGGCCGACTCGTTCGACCTCAGCTTCCACGTGGACGGCTTCGGTGCCGCGTTCGTCGGCGCGTTGATCATCTCCATCGTCTCCTGGGCCCTGAACGCGGCCCTCCCCGATCAGGACTGACCCACGACCTACGGCCGGCGACCACGGCCGCGACACCCGACAGGCACGGACCCGCGCGCGAGTCTCGCGGGGGCACGGACGGAAGGAAGAAGGCCATGGACAGCCCACCGGAGGAGGACGCTTCGCGGGTCGGGGCGCGCGGCGACGGCACCCGCGCGGTACGGGCGGGACTGCCCGCTCCGGCCGCGTACGAGCCGACGCTGCCCGGACCCGTCTTCGCCGCCCACTTCCACCTGCCCGGCGACGCGGACCCGCTCGGCGGGCCGTACACCTACGGCCGCGACACCAACCCGACCTGGACGCTGCTGGAGCGGGCGCTCACCGAGCTGGAGTGCCCCGCCGAAGCGGCGCGCCCGACCGAAGCGGACCCGGCGGCGACCACCGGGCCGGTGCCGCGCCCCGAGACCGTCGTCTTCGCCTCCGGCGCCGCCGCCATGTCGGCCGTGCTCTTCTCCCAGCTGCGCCAGGGCGACACGGTCGTGCTGCCGTCCGACGGCTACCACCTGCTGCACGGGCTGCGCGAGCGGCTGGCCGGCTTCGGCGTCACCCTACGCACCGCCCCCACCGGGGGCGACGCACAGCTCCCGCTCGTGGCCGGGGCACGGCTGCTGTGGCTGGAGACGCCGTCCAACCCCGGGCTCGACGTCTGTGACGTACCCCGGCTGGTCGCCGCGGCCCGCGCGCACGGCGCGCTGGTGGCGGTCGACAACACGCTGGCCACCCCGCTCGGCCAGCGCCCGCTCGCGCTCGGCGCCGACTTCTCGCTGGCCAGCGGCACCAAGGCGGTCACCGGGCACGGGGACCTGCTGCTCGGGTACGTGACCTGCCGCACCCCCGAGCTGGCCGCCGAGGTGCGGGCCTGGCGCAAGAGCGTGGGCGCCGTCCCGGGCCCGATGGAGAGCTGGCTCGCCCACCGCTCCCTGGCCACCCTGCAGCTGCGGGTGGACCGGCAGGCGGCGAACGCGCTGGCCCTGGCCCGTCTGCTGGCGCAACGGCCCGAGGTCACCGGCCTGCGTCACCCGGGGCTGCCGGGGGACCCCGCGCACGAGGTGGCCAGCCGGCAGATGCTCGGGGGGCGCTTCGGGTGCGTGGTCTCGTTCACCCTCCCCGACCGCGACCGCGCCCAGCGCTTCCTGGCCGCCCTGCGCCTGGTGAGCGACGCGACGAGCTTCGGCGGCGTGCGCTCGACCGCCGAGCGGCGCCGACGCTGGGGCGGGGACGACGTACCGGAGGGGTTCATCCGCTTCTCGGTCGGCGTGGAGGACGCGGAGGACCTGCTCGCGGACGTACGCCAGGCCCTGGACACGGCGGCGGCCGGCGCCACGGTGTGACGCGTAGCGCGCGGCGCGTGGCGGAGTGGGACGCACGGGGCGCGCGCCGCGGGTGAGTCACACGGGGCGCGCGGGAGCGGCGGGGCGGAGAACGCGGCTGGCTGGCAGAACCTCCCCCCTCGTGGCTCTGCCAGCCACGGTTCCACGCTCGTCGAACCGCGCGATCCAGGCTAGTTGACTGTGCGTCAGTGTCCAATCACCCTAGCGACATGAACCTATCGACATATTTATAGTTGAGGGGCGGCGGGGCATCCGATACTGAGGGGAATCGATGGACTTGGCCCTGCTTCGCACGTTCATCGCGGTGTACCGCGCCGGGTCCCTCACCCGCGCGGCCACCCTGCTCGGACTGTCGCAGCCCGCCGTCACCGGGCAGATCCGGTCCCTGGAACGCCAGTTGGGTCGCCCACTGTTCATCCGTGGGGCCCGGGGCGTCACCCCCACCAGCGCCGCCGACGAACTCGCGCAGCGGGCCGCGCCGCACATCGACGCGCTCCTGGAGATCACCGAGTCCGACAGCGCGGACGTCACCGCCCGCCGCACGCTCCACCTGGGCGGGCCACCGGAGTTCACGACGCTGCGCGTGCTGCCCGCGCTCGCCCACCTCACCCTGGACGGGCTGGCCGTACGCACCGCCTTCGGCACGGCCGACGAGCTGTTCGCCGGGGTGTCCGCCAACCAGTACGACCTGGCCATCACCACCACCCAGCCGCGCGGGCGCCTGCTGACCGCGACCCCGCTGTGCGACGAGGAACACGTGCTGGTCGCCGCCCCGCGCTGGGCGGCCCGGCTCGGCACCTCGCTGCTGCGCGCGGGCGGCGGTCCCTCGGTCCTGCGCCACGCGCTGGAACCGGTGCCGATCGTGGAGGTGCACGAGAGCCTGCCGTTGGTCACCGCGTACTGGGCGGCCGTGTTCGACGTGCCCGTCACCGCCTCGGCCACCATCGTCGCACCCGACCTACGGGCGGTGCTCGCCTGTGTGATGGCGGGCTGCGGGCTGGCCGTCCTGCCGCGCTACCTGTGCATGGAGGCGCTGGACAAGGGCGAGGTGGTGGCACTGATCGACCCGCCGGTGCCGCCCCTGCGCACCTACTTCCTGGTCAAGCGCACCGGCTCGCCGGCCCCGCACCTCGCCCGCGTCCACGAGTGGCTGCTGCGCGCCGCCGTCGACTGGTGAGGGGCGCCGGGCCGGGCGAGGGAGCAGCGGATACGGCCGAAGGCCGGTCCGGGTCGGGTGGGGGCGGTGGCCCGCCTGGCCACGCCCGCGACGCCCCTACCAGGCCGATCGGGGTTTCGCGAGGCGCCACGCGCGGCAGACCTCCCCTATGACCGAACGGCCCGTGGTCAAACGCACCGCCCGCGCCATCCTGCTCGACGGCGACCTCGACGCCACGCCCCAGCTCGTCCTGATCAAGCGGACCAAGCCCGGCGAGGCCCCGTACTGGATCACTCCGGGCGGTGGGGTGGAGCCCGACGACCCCACCGTCGTCGACGCCCTGCACCGGGAGGTGGACGAGGAGCTGGGGGCCAAGGTGACCGATGTGGTGCCGGCCTTCGTGGACACCGTGCTGATCGACGCGACCCGCGACGCCCTCCCCGAGCGCGACGTCCCCGACCGGGGCGTGAAGGTCCAGCACTTCTTCGCCTGCCGGCTCGCCTCGATGGACCTGACCAAGCGCCACGGCCCCGAGGTGGACGCCCCGCGCGGTGCGTACGAGGTGGTGCGGGTGCCGTTCACCCGCGAGGGCGTCGCCTCGGTGGACGTGGTGCCGCCGGCGCTCCGTGACTTCCTCGACGCCAACATCGAGGGCGTACGGGCCCTGCTCGCCGGCGACCTCGGCTGACCGCCAGCCCCGCCCACCCCGACGGCGCCCCGCGACGACGGGCCGTACCGGGTGTCGTCGGCGCGGACTACCGGTCGGGCGCGCCGGGCGGCCAGGTCACGGTCACGGGCGGCGCCGGCTCGGCGTCCGCCCGGGGCGGTGGGGCGAGCGAGCGGCCGGCGTCGGGGAGCCCGTAGATGTCGACTGGCTGACCGTATGCGTCAACGGTCGTCGCATAGGTGTCGGTTGGTTGTCGACAGGCGTCGTCGCGCTGTCCGTAGGTGTCGTTCGGATATTCGTATCCGTACGCGTCGGTGGGCGGCCGGTAGGGCTGGTCTGCCGGGGCGTACGCGGTGTGCGGTGAGCCGTACGCCGGGTCGGGTGGGCCGTACGGGACGCCGGGCTGTGCGGACGCCTCCCCGCTGGAGCGGCCGTACGTGCCGTCCGGTGGGTCGTACGCGGTCGGGGGCGGGCCGGCCGTCGGGGGGAAGGCGTCCGTGGTGGGCGCGGGGGCCGCGCCGTACGGATCGGCGGCGGGGGGCGGGTAGGCGTACGCGTGCGGCGCGGCGTAGCCAGGTGGTGCCCCGTCGCCGTACGGGGCGGGCGCGGGGTCGGCCGGGGGCGGGGCGGCCTCCGACGGGGGCCTGGCCGGGGCGTCCGGTTCCACGAACCAGCCCGCGAACGGCCGCTGCCGCGCCTCGTCCTCGTCCCCCGCACGCGGGTGCCGGGCCCGGTCCAGCACCCGCTCCACCGCCTCCTGCCACACGTGGGGTTCCTCCTGCCCGTCCGGGGCAGGGCCGGCGGTCGGGTGCGGCGGGGCCGGCGGCCAGGCCGGCAGCGGGGGCCCGGCCGGGGGCGGCCAGGCCGGAGGCGGCGGCGCCGGGTTGGCACGGTGCCGCGCGGTGTGCGGGGGCGCGGGAGGCGCGGGCCACGTGGGGGAGGGCGCGGCGGCGTGCGGAGGCGCGGGCCACCCGCCCGTGAGCGGGTCGGGGGCGACCCGTTCGGCGGCGAACTCCTCGGGCGGCGGGGCGGCGGGATGCCGCTCGGCGGTGAGGTGGTCGGCGGTGAGGTGGTCGGCGGTGGCGGGCCGCTCCGTCGCGCGAGGTCGCTGGGGCGGGGGGAGCTGCTGGGTGATGAGGTGCCGCTGAGGCGCCGGCTGCCGCTCCGCCATCGGTGCGTCGTACGGCGGACGCGGCGGGGGGAGGTCCTCGGGGTCCTGGTGGGCGAGGTTCTGGTCCCGGTGGGCGGGGGGCCGGTGGGTGGTCGGGTGGGGGTCGGGGGCCGGGCGCCTGTCGGCGCTCCGGCTCTGGCCACGGCGGGCGCGCGCGTCGGCCGCCGCGCCGAAGTAGTCGCCGCCCTTGCGCCGGTGGTCGTCGCTGTCGCCGGCTCGGGCCTCGCCGTGTGCCGTCCGCTCCACCTTGGCCAGGTGCGGGATGTGCTTCGAGCAGTGCACGTACGCCTCTTCGACGGTCACCTCGACCCAGACCGCCGCGCGCCGGCCCGGCACCGGGTCGACCGGCAGGTGCGCGTGGCGCTCCCGCATGGCGTCGTCCGCGACCACCCGCGCCCGGCCGTTGATGTGCAGGCCGATGCGGTCCCGTTGGAAGTCCAGCAGGAGCAGGGCGACGTGGGGGTTCTCCTCGATGTTCCCCAGGCTCGCCAGGACGCCGTTTCCCCGGAATTCGGGATAGGCGACCGTGTGTTCGTCCAGGACCTGGACGAACCCGGGAGCGCCGGCCCGGAACGAACTGTCGCACTCGCCGTTCCTGTCCGAGGTCGCCAGGAACAGCATTTCCTGGCGCCCCACGAACTCCCGCATGCGTGCGTTGAGATGGCCCAGCATCTGCTCGTCGTAGAAACGCCCGGCCCTTTGCTGGGTGCCGAGTTGTTCCTGTAGTACGCGCTCCCCGGCGCTGCCCCACCGTCGCTCGGACGGGTCACCGACATGCGCGTCGGATTCCGTGTGCGGCTGGTGGCGCGGTCCGGGAGCGGTGTTTTCCTGGGGGTCAGCCGTGCCTGCGGCGGCGCGTTCCGACTCGGTCTCCACGTGTTCCACCGTCCCCTGTCCTCATTCGCTCCCCATCCCCCGCTCGTCGCCCCCGCTGTTATGCGCGGTGCCTTCGCGCCGTGCCTAGTCGAGCGCACCCACCAGTTCGTCGAGGGAGTCGTGGCGAATGCGGTGTGGTGGTATGCCGATGCCGCGCAGGGTGGTCACTCCGCTGCGGATCAGCCCGGGTGGCCCGGAGAGGTAGGCGTCGAACGCGGTCCACGGGCCGTGCTCGCGCACGGCGTCCGGGAGCGGGCCGCTCAGTCCGCTGGTGGGCGCGTCCGAGACGACGGGGCGCACCGAGAGCCAGGGATGCTCCCGCTCCAGGCGCGTCATGGTTTCGATGTCGTACAGATCGTGATCGCTCCGGGCACCGTAGAAGACCTCGACCGGTCGCTTTCTGCCGTGTACGGCGACGTCCTCGACCAGTGCCTTGATGGGCGCGATGCCGGTCCCGCCGCCCAGGCACAGCAGCCCGTTGTCGCTCTCGTGGTCCACCACCATCGAACCGGCCGGCGATCCGAGCTTGATCACGTCGCCCGGGTTGGCGTGGTGGACCAGGGAGGTGGAGACCCAGCCGGCCGGCACCGCCTTCACGTGGAAGGACAACAGCCCGTCCGAACGCGGCGCCGCCGCGAACGAGTAGTGCCGCCACACCCGTGGCCACCAGGGCGTCTCCAGGCTCGCGTACTGGCCGGCGCGGAAGGGGTACGGCTGGTCCGGGCGCACCGTGACGACCGCTATGTCCGGTGTGCGGAGCTCGTGGCGCACGATCTCGGCGTGCCACCAGGCCGGCGCGTACAGCTCGTTCTCGGCCGCCGCGTCGATCATCGTCTGCGAGATGGTGGTGTACGCCCGCACCCACGCGGCCTCCGCCGCCTCGCCCCAGGTGTGCGGCGCGTACCGGGCCAACGCCCCCAGCAGGCTCTCGCCGACCGCCGGGTAGTGGTCCGACCGCGTGCCGTACTTGCGGTGGCCACGGCCCAGGTGCCCCAGGTACTCCTCCAGGACCGCCGGTTCGTCGGCGTGCCGCGCGGCCGTGAGCAGGGCCTTGAAGAGCCGGTCGCGCTGGGCGTCCATGGAGGCCGGGAACAGGTCGCGCAGGTGGGGGTGGTTGAGGAAGAGCAGGGCGTAGAAGTGCGAGGTGACCTCGTCCGCGATGGGCTCGATCTCGGCCAGGGTGCGCCGGATGAGCTGGGTGTCGGCCGACGCGCTCGCCGACAGGTCGCCGAACGCCCTCGCCGGGGCGCGGTCGACGGCCGCGTCGCCCCGGAGGGCGAGTGCGCCACCGGCGGGGCCGGCGCCCTCGCGCGGCCGGTCGGAGCCGGGCGCGTCCAGCGGGCGGCGCGCCGGGGCGGGCCACGGCAGGGGTCTCGCGGCAAGCGCCTCCGCCTCGGGCGCCGGCCGCATCGCGGGAACCGAGTGCGCTCCGCGCGCCTGCCGTACGTCCTGGTCGGGGCGGTCCGGCAGGGCGGTACGCGGCGCGGGTCCGACGGGTTCGAGACGGCCCGGCCCGGCGGGTTCGAGACGGCCGGAGGTGGCTGGTTCGAGACGGGCCGGCGCGGCGGGGTGGGGCGGGCCGGGCGGTGTCACGCGGCCCGTCGCGGGCTCGGCGGCCCGCTGGTGTTCGGCGTGCTGGCGCGGGGCGTCGTACTCCCCGGGAGCGGCGCGGCGCGCGGGGGCGGGCGGGGGGAGTTCGCCGCGCCGTGGACCGTCCGGGCGGGGGGCGGCCGGGGCGGTGTGGCCGGGGGCCGGCGGCGCGGCGCCCGCGCCGCGCCCCACCGGCCTGATGGCCGCGACGGAACGCCCGCGCGCCCGCGCGCCCGTGGCCGGCACGGCGCCGCGCGCGCCGGCGTCGTCCACTGGACGGCCGTCCGCGCCCCGGGTCGGTGGCGGCGCGTCGGCTACCTGCCGGGTCGGGGTGAACCAGCCGCGTTCACGGTCGTCGCCATGGTTGTCACCAGAACCACCGGACTCGCTGTCGTCGGCTGACGTGGTGGTCGGAGCGTTCATGGTTGCCTCGCCTCGAACATCTCTCTGCCGGACTTCGTCAGTCTGCGTCGCTGTCGCTCTTCGTCGGGCCCGCCCGCCCGGGCGCGGACACCCGGCGCACGCCTCGCGGCCCCGCCGCCCCCTCTCCCTCCCCGTCGGGGGCTCCTCGTTCAGCGACACGTGTACGGAAAAGGGCCGCCCGCGCGACCCACCCGCCGTGCGGCCCTCACTGGTTCCCACGCGTACCGCGCGGGGCCAGTTCCCGAACCGCTCCCCGCACCTCGCGGCCCGCCGCCCGACCGCCTCCGCCGTCACCCGGCGTGCGCTCCGGCCACCGGACGGCGATACGCCCAGGTGCGTGGTGTTTCGTCGGTCAGCGTGCCACCCGCACCCAGGGCGCGGGGGCAATAGCCCGAACTCCCGCTTCCCGTACTCCCGTTCCCGCTAGGCTGGGCTCACCGGTGTACCCACACAAGGGCGCCGATGACGTTCTCACGTTCGAACGGGTTGACCATACCCGCCCCGGTTGAATGCACAAGTCCCGTGCTCGCCGGCCCCTATGTCCGCCTTATCAGCGCAATTACCGGTGGTTGCCGGTCAATTCGTACGCGGCGCGGAGATCACGCCCCACATACGTATACGAGGCCAGCCCACTCAGGTGCTGGTCAGCGTTGACCGCGACAGTCGTCGGCAGCACCGCGAAGAGTTCGGCGTCCGACATCGAGTCCCCATAGGCCACACATTCCGACCGCGTCACCCCGAATCTCTCACACAGTTCATCCGCGATCTTCACCTTCGCCGCTGGACTGAGGATGCCGCCCGGGCTTACTGGCTCGCGAAAGGGGACGGCCGGAAAAACCGAACCGTACGTCGCATGGGCACCCCACTCCAGCAGACGGCGTACGAAGAAGTCCGGCGAGAGCGATATCACCGCGCACCGTTCGCCGCGCGCCGTGATGTCGGCCCACACCTCGCGTATCCCGGCCAGCCACGGGGCCCCGTCGAACGCCGCGACCACCTGCGCCTCCGTGAGCTCCGCCCACAGCTCCCGTACCCGCGACGCGAACTCCGGCGGCCCCAGCACCCGGCGCGCGAACGCCCGCTCCAGGTCGGCGATCTCCGCTTCGAGGCCCAGTTGCCGGGATATCTCCACGGGCGCGGCCGATCCGTACATCAGGGTGCCGTCGAGGTCGAACAGGTGAAGTCGGGTCATGCCTGTCGAGCGTAGGCGTAGGCACCCGGGGCCGGGGCTGCTCCCTACGGAGGCCCCGGGGATACTCCCGCCGTGCGACGCCGGGCGGGGGCGAAGGCGGCACCGTGAGAGGCATGCGCCAGCTCACCAGGCCCGCCCGTCGTGCCCTTCTCGTCGTCCATGTCGTCGTCTCCGTCGGCTGGCTCGGGGTGACCCTCGGGCTGCTCGCCCTCGCCATCGCCGGGGCCGGGGCCGACTCGGCGGCGGCCGCCGAGGCCGCGTACCGGGCCATGAAGGTCTTCGGCGACTGGCTGATCATTCCGTTGAGCCTGCTCGCCCTGGTCAGCGGGCTGGTCCTCGCGCTGGGGACGCCCTGGGGGCTGGCTCGACACCGCTGGGTCTACACGAAGTTCTGGCTGAACCTGGTCACCGCGGGGCTCTCGGCGTTCTCCCTGCGGGCCGGCATCGACGACGTGGCGGCACGGGCGGCGGCCGGCGAACACGTGGCGGACCCGGTCGATGTGATCGTCCCGCCGGCGGTGGCGCTGGCCACCTACGTGTTCGTCACGGCCGTCTCCGTGCTCAAGCCCTGGGGGCTGACGGCCCGGGGCCGCCGCCACCGGCGTCAGAGCGTCAGGTCCGCGGCCGGCTGACGGGCGGCGTCCTGGGCCGGTACGCGCGCCTCGGGACCGCTTGCCCGGGCCGGGGCCACCGTCGTCGGCGCGGCGTCCGCCGCGACCGGTCCACTCTGGGCGACCGGGTCGCCGGCGCGGACGACGCGGCTGTGCGGGACCGGCCCGGTCCCCTGTCGGCGCTCCAGCCAGGCCGCGAAGACCGCGACGCCCAGGGCCGACAGGGCCAGACCCACGCCGACCACGTTGGGCGCGGTGTAGCCGAAGCCGGCGGAGATGACCAGCCCGCCGAGCCACGCGGCCAGCGCGTTGCCGAGGTTGAAGGCGGCGATGTTGGCCGCGGAGGCCACGGTGGGGGCCTCGGCCGCGTGGTCCATGACACGCTTCTGGAGCGGCGGCACGGTCGCGAAGCCGAAGAACCCGATCAGTACGAGGGTGATCGCGGCGGTGACCTTGACGTGGGCGGTCAGCGTGAAGAGGCCGAGGACCACGGCGAGGCCGACGAGGCTGACGTACAGCAGCCGCATGGTGTGCCGGTCGGCGTACCGGCCACCGACCACGTTGCCCGCGACCATGCCGACGCCGAAGAGCGCCAGCAGCCACATCACGCTGGACTCGGCGAAGCCCGCCGTCTCGGTCATCATCGGCGTGACGTAGGTGATGGCGGCGAAGACGCCACCGAAGCCCAGCACCGTCATCGCCATGGACAGCCAGACCTGCGGCTTGCGGAAGGCGCCGAACTCCTCGCGCAACCGCGCCGCCGCGGGTTCGGGGCGGGCCGGCACCAGCTTGGCGATGCCGAGCAGGCCGAGCACGCCCAGCGCGGCGACGATGAGGAAGGTGACGCGCCAGCCCGCGTGCTGCCCGATGAGCGTGCCGGGCGGGGCGCCGATGACGTTGGCGAGCGTGAGACCCATGAACATGCTCGCGATGGCCCCGGCCCGCTTGTCCGGGGCGACCAGGTCGGCGGCGACCACGGCGCCGACGCCGAAGAACGCGCCGTGGGCGAGCGAGGCGAGCACGCGGCCCACCAGCAGGACGCCGAAGGCGGGCGCCAGCGCGGTGATCAGGTTGCCCGCGATGAACAGTCCCATCAGCATCAACAGCATCTGCTTACGGGTCAGCCGCGTCCCGATCGCCGTCATGAAGGGAGCCCCCACCACGACGCCCAGGGCGTACCCCGTGACGGCGAAGCCGGCGGTCGGAATCGAGACCCCGAAGGCGTCCGACACCTCGGGGAGCAAACCCATGATCACGAACTCGGTCGTTCCGATGCCAAAGGCACCTACGGCCAGGGCCACCAGGGCGAGCGGCATAACGGCACCTTCCAGAACGTTGCAGCCAGCGTGTACAAGCACAGACAATAATTGCAGGCGCGGGATAAATGCAAGCGCGGGCTATTTCGCCGGTGGCCTATCCTGGGTCGTACGACACCGAAGGGGGCGTCTCATGGCACAACAGCTCGGCTCGGCCACGGACTACCGGCACGCCGCTGACCAGGGCGAGGACCAGCACCTGGACCTCGACCCGACCCCGGCGGCCACGCGAGAGACCCACCAGACCTCGACCAGGACCGCCGGGGCGCCCGCGCGCCCACCACGGGCCCCGGCCTCGGCCCATGGCAAGCGACCGGCGCCCCAGGCCGCCGACCGCGACCAGGGACAACGAAGCGACACGGCACCGGCGCCGCGCCCCGGGCGTGCCCTCGCCCAGGGCTGGTGCGCGCTCTCCGCACTGCACAGCCGCCTTGAGGCGCACATCGAGCGCGCCCTGGAGGCGGCGGCGGAGCTGAGCGTGCGCGAGTACTCCGTGCTCGACGTGCTGAGCGACCAGCACGACGGCGAGGGCGGCCATCTGCGCATGAACCAGCTCGCGGATGTCGTCGTCCTCAGCCAGAGCGCCACCACGCGCCTGGTCAGCCGGTTGGAGGACCGTGGCCTGCTGGTCCGCTACCTGTGCCCGACCGACCGCCGAGGCATCTACACCGACGTCAGCGACGACGGCCGAAAGCTGCTGGACCGGGCGCGCCCGGTCCATGACGCCGCACTCAGCGAGGCCCTACAGGAAGCCGCCAAACGCCCGGAATTGGCACCTTTGGTAACGGCTGTCCGTACTCTGGGGCCGACACCGACCCGCGTGTGACCGAGGCGTAGCCTCCGGATCATGAGCGATTTCGAGCAGTCCGGGACGCCCGTCGAGTTTCGGCGGGCGCGCGCGTCGGACATCCCCGCCATCGTGGCGATGCTGGCCGACGACGCGCTCGGCGCCCAGCGCGAGACACCCGACGACCTCGCTCCGTACCAGGCGGCCTACGAGCGGATCGCCGCCGACGCCAACCAGTGGCTGCTCGCGGCCGTCCGGGACGGCCGCCTGGTCGGAACGCTCCAGCTCACGTTCGTCCCCGGCCTGTCCCGGCGCGGCGCCACCCGCTCGATCATCGAGGGGGTGCGCGTCCACGCCGACGAGCGCGGCGGCGGCCTCGGCACGCAGATGATCGAGTGGGCCATCGCCGAGTCCCGCCGCGCCGACTGTCACCTGGTGCAGCTCACGTCGGACGCCACCCGCATAGAGGCCCACCGCTTCTACGAACGCCTCGGGTTCGAGGCGTCCCACCTGGGATTCAAGCTGCACCTGTGACCGCGGCGGCACGCGGCCCGCGCCCGCCGGGCGCGACGGTGGTCACGCCGCCAACGGCGCGGGCGTGCCCGAGCCCGCGATCCGCGATCCGCGATCCGCGATCCGCGATCCGCGACGGGCTCCTGATCGCGGTCGCGACCGCCCCTGACGTGGCGCGTGTCCGCGCCTACGCGCCCACTGCCCCTCGCCGGGATCGCTCGCTCGCGGGGGGGGGGGAGGGCTTGCCGATCCGGCCTGACTGCCGCGTGGTGCGTGCGGCGCGTGGTGCGTGCTGCGTGGTGTGCGGCGCGTGCTGCGTGGTGCGTGGTGCGTGCGGTTCCGGCCTCGTACGGCGCTCGCGGGGTCCTGCCTCTTCCGTCACTCACGGGACCCGCCTCGTCTGGCCTGTGCGCCTCGTCCGCCGCGTGCGGTGCGGTGCGCTGCGCGCTGTGTGGTGTGTGGTGTGCGCCGTCTCCGATGCGCGCTGTCCGCATGGGCCCGACTGGTCCCACCGGCCTCACCGGCCTCGTGTCGTAGCAGGGGAGTGCGTCATGGGGACTCCCGCAGTGGGGTGGGCACGGGAGGGCGGCGGGTCGGGCCCGCCGGGGCGGTCGGGCGGCAGCCGGCGCGTACCAGGGCGGCGCGGGCGGGACTTCGGCATCGGCATCGACATCGACAGCGGGCGGGGTCTCGGCGTCGAGCGGTCCGTACGTCGAGCAGGACCGGGGTCGGGCGGAGCCGTGCGTCACGCAGGACCGAGTGTCGAACCGGGCCAGGCGTTGGGCAGAGCCGGATGTCGGCCAGGGCCGGGCGGCGGGCGGAGCTGGATGTCGACCGCGTAGCCGGGGCCGGGGCCAGGCAGTGGTGTGCGGTCGCTCACGGCTCGCCCCTCGGGTGGTGCGACGCGCGGGTGGTGCGGCGCGCGGGGCTCGGCCATGGGGCGGCCCCCGAGGGGCTTCCCTCGGGGGCCGGTCGCTGGGGTTGGTGGGACTGTGGCGCCGCTGGTGGTCAGAGGGTGTCGAGGTCGATCGCCTGCGCCATGACCCGGTAGCCGGCGTCGTTGGGGTGCTTGTGGTCGCCGCTGTCGTACGCGGGGTTGAGCGCCGTCGGGTCGGCCGGGTCGGCCAGCGCGGCGGCGAAGTCGACATGGTCGTCGAACTCACCCGACGTGCGAATCCACTCGTTGACCCGCTCACGCTTCGCCTCGGCGCGCGGTGTGTGGTACTCGGCGCCCTTGAACGGCAGGATCGTCGCGCCCACCACGCGTACGCCCCGTGCGTGCGCCCGGTCGATCAGCTCGCGGTAGCCCTCGATCAGTTCCGCCGCCGAGATTTGCGGATTGGGCTTGTAGGTGGGCAGGTCCACCTCGCTGAAGCCGATGTCGTTGAGCCCCTCGAAGACGATCACCGAGCTCACCCCGGGCTTGTCCAGCACGTCCCGCTGGAAGCGGTCCCCCGCCCGGTCGCCGAACCAGGCCGAGTCGTTGAGCAGCAGGTTCCCGCCGATGCCGGCGTTGAGCACCGGGCGCGGCCTGCCGGCGGCGGCCAGCCGCTCGGCGAGCTGGTCCGGATAGCGGCGGTCGGCGTCCACCGTGGAGCCGAAGCCGTCGGTGATCGAGTCACCGAACGCGACGACGGTCCCCCGGCGCGCGGCGGCCGAGCCACCCGGGCCGGTGGCCCCGCCCGCACGGCCCGCGTGGGCCGGCCGGCCGCCGGTCAGCTCGACGTCGGAGAGGTAGTACCAGGAGTGGGTGCGCTCGCGGAACGCCTTCCCGGTACGGTCCCCACGGTGGTCGCCCCGGGCGCGGTAGCTGGTCGCGTACGCCTGGGAGTGGAAGGTCGCGGGGCCGGTGGGCTCGGCGAAGTACAGCGTCACGGTCACCGTGTCGAACGCCTTGACCCGCAGCGGGGCCGTGTCGCTGACCCCCTCGGCGCCCGCCGGGATGGTCAGCGCCGTCCGGTCGCCGAACGTCAGCTTCCGCTGCGTGCCCGGCCGTACGGACGCGCCGTCCGCGCCGCGTGCGATGGTCGCCCCGGATATCCGGAGCGGCTGGTCGCCGTAGCGGTTGGAGAGCCTGATGCGGGCGGCGCTGCCACCGTTGGTGACCCGCACCACCTGGCGCACCGTCTGGTCGGCGAAACCCGTCTCGGACCAGTTCTTCTCAAAGCCGGTGCTCGGTCGCTGCACGGGCGCCGCCCACCCCGCTGACCAGTCCGTATGTGCCCGGGACTGCTGGGTGTCAGCCGCACCGACACCGGACGGGGTCGCGGTCGTGAGCCGGGAGTGGGCGCCGGCGACGCCCGATGCGGCGAACACGGCGGTGAGGGCGACAAGCGAGATGGCGAGCCGGGGGGAAGCGGAACGCATGACTGTTCTCCAGGGTGTGAGTGACGCGGCGCCCGTGCGGTCGATGCGCGGTTGCGCCTCGCGAGCCGTCTGGAGAACAGCCTGTGCCGCGCGGCGCCGCGCACCCAGCCACCGCCGGTGCGTACGCGCGTCCCGCGTACCACCAGCAGGGTTAGGCAGGGGCGCTTCGCGCGCGAGGGGGTGGTGTACAGCGGCGGGGGCGGCGCGGAAGGGTGCTCCGCGCGCGGGAGGGGCGGGGGAGCGGCGCGACAGGGGCGCTTCACGCGCGCGAGGGGCTGCGGATGGGGGGCGGGGACGCCGGGTGCGGCCTGGCTCGTGTGGGTGTGTGGGGGCGGCGGGGTGTGTGCGGGCGGGCACTTCGCGGGGAAGGGGCGCGCCGGGTACGCAGAGGGGCGCCGCACCCGGTGCGAAGGGCACGGCGTGTGGTGGGTGGGTGTGTGGTGGGTGGGGCGCCAGGCGCTCAGGTGGGTGCGAGTGCGCAGGTGAGTGCGGGCGCCCGGCCGGATGGGAGGTGCTCGGGTCGGTGCGAGGTGCGCATGGGGTGCGCGGCGCGCACGTGGGTGCGGCGTGGCCGGTGGACGTGTGCGCCGGCGGGGGCGTACGCCGGCGGGGGCGCGGGGGCGCGGTGTCCCCGCCGGCGTCGGCGTGGCGTCGGGGGCGGATCGGGGGCGGGTCGGGGCGTACGGTGCCGAGCCGGGGCCGGCCAGCAGGCGTCAACGGGCGAGTGCGTCCGGGTCAGGGAACCGCACGCGCCGGCCACATCCGGTCAGTTCGAGTCGGCGACGGTCAGACGCCGTGCCAGCCCTCGGGGTCGAGCGTGCCGGGCACGGACTCCGTCGGCTCGTACGGCTGGCGGGTGAAGACGAAGGAGCCCAGGTCGAGATGGGTGCTGGCCGCCGCCCCGGCGGTGGCGTCGGCCGCTTCCGTACGCACGACGCGCAGCGTCTCCCCGGCGTAGTAGCCGTCGAGCCCCGTCCAGGTGCCGTCGGCCTCCGGGCGGAAGCGCGAGCCACGGCCGCCACCCCGCAGCGGGCCGAGTTCCAGCCAGCGGTCGGCGCTCAGGCGGACCACGATGGTGGAGGTGCCCCAGTACCAGGCGCCGGTCAGCGCCAGCAGCTCCGCGTCCACGTCCGGCAGCGGACGCCAGGGCTCCGGTAGCGGCGGCTCGTGCTCGGCGACGATGCGTACCAGGTCAGTGGCGATGGCCGTGGTGAACGGGCCCGACGTGGCGTTCGCCAGCACGATGGCGGCGAGGTTCTCGTCGGGGCTGACCCACACGGAGCTGAGGAAACCGGGCATGGAACCGCTGTGGCCGAAAAGCTCCCGGCCGTCCCGGCGGATCACCTGGAGACCGAGCCCGTACGAGTCCTCCCAGACGGCACCCTCGGGCGCGCTCGCGGGCCGGCGCATCTCGGCCAGCGTCGCGGCGCTCAGTACGCGGTCGTCGCCTCGTGCGAGGAACGTGACAAAGCGGGCCAGATCCGCCGCCGTGGACCACAACTGCCCCGCCGGCCCCATCAGTCCGATGTCCTCCACGGCTTCGTGTTGCACCGCGTCCGCCCATGGGTGCACCGCCCAGCCCCGTGCGTGCGGGGCCTCGGGCAGGGCGGACGTGCGGGTCATCCCGAGCGGCGTCCACACCTCGCGGCGCAGCACCTCGTCCCACGGCGCTCCCCGCAGCCGCTCGACCAAGGCGCCGAGGAGTGCGTAACCGGGGTTCGAGTAGTGGAACGTGTGCCCAGCGGGATGGCGTTGCGGGCGCTCGCCGAAGATCTCGCCCAGCTCGGGGCGCAGGTCACCCGGGGTGCGCTCCCACCACGGACCGCGTGCCTCGGCGGCGAGGCCGCTGCGGTGGGACAGCAGGTCGGCGATGGTCTGGCTGCCCACGGACGGGTCCGCCCCCTCCGCCGCCAGCCGGTCCGCCAGGTGCGTACGAATCGGGTCGGCCAGGTCGAGCAGCCCCTCGTCGCGCAGCCGCATCACCAGCACCGCGACGAACGTCTTGGTGATCGAGCCGATGCGGTACTGCGTGTCGACGTCGGGCGTCTGCCCGTCCAGCGCGCTCCGCACCCCCGACCACACCAACTGCCCATCCCGTACCACCGCTCCCACCACCGAGGGGGCACGTCCCTTGGCCTGTCCGACCGCGACACGGTGCAGCAGAGCGCGACGGGTGGCGGGAAGTAGTTCATCAAGCGGGGCGGTCTCGGTCATGCTGCTCCTCGTCGGTGATCGATCCTGCGGTCCCGTCCCCGGACCCTAACCACCACGGCACACGCCCCGACACCGAGAATCGCGTCCCCGCCCCGCCCGGCCGGAGCGGGGGGGGAGCGGGGGCGGGACAGGGCAGGGTCGGCGTGGGTCCGCGTGAGCGTACGAGGCGCTTGGTGACCGTGACACGTCCGATTCCTTCAAGACCGGGCCCGCCACGCCTGCCTAACGTGATCGCATGACACCTCGATTCGACCTCATCGGCATGGTCGTGGACGACATGGCCACCTCGCTCACCTTCTACCGCCGCCTCGGCCTCGACCTCCCGGCCGACGCCGACGACCAGCCACACGTCGAGACGACGCTGCCCGGCGGGCTGCGGATCGCGTGGGACACCGTGGCGACGGTCAGGTCCTTCGACCCCGACTGGACCCCGCCCCCGGGCGGGGGTCACCGGCTGGGTCTGGCGTTCGCGTGTGACAGCCCCGACGAGGTCAACACGCTGTACGCGGAGCTGACCCGGGACGGGTACGCCGGTCACCGGGAGCCGTGGGACGCTTTCTGGGGCCAGCGGTACGCCGTGCTCCACGACCCGGACGGCAACACCGTGGACCTCTTCGCCGCGCTACCCGACGCCGCACCCGCCCCCTGAATCCGCCCCTGCGCGCCACGGCCCGCGCCCACCGCGCTGGTCTCCGTGGCGGAGCGCTGACCAGCGACGCGACCAGCGCTGCCGCTTGCCACCCGGCAGCCGCACTTGGCACCGACACCGAACCGGCACCGGCACCGAACGTCGGCCGGCGACGGCGACGGCGAGACAGACGAGGCGGCGCGCCGGGCCGCACGCGGGAGTGCCGAACCGCGTGACGGAGCCCGAGGGCGGGGCCCGGTCGCGCGGCGTACGCCGGCGGCCTCGTCAGCCGGCGGCCAGCAGTTCCGTCACCGACACGCCCGCTAAGGCGCGGATCTCGCGGGCGAGATGCGCCTGGTCCGCGTACCCGGCCCGGTCCGCGACCAGGGCGAGCGGCTCCCCCGCGCGGGCCAGTTCCAGCGCGCGCCCCATGCGCAACACCCGGGCCAACGTCTTCGGCCCGTACCCGAACGCGTCCAGACACCGACGCCGCAGCTGCCGCTCGCTGAGCCCGACATCGCGCGCCAGAGCGGCCACCGTGCCACCCGCGCGCAACCCCCGCACCACCCGCGCGTACGACGGCGCCAACTCGCCGCCGCGCGCCGGCCCGGCACGCCACCGCGCGGCCACGGCCGCCTCCAACACCCGGGCCCGATCCGCCTCCGGCCCAGCCGCGACCCGCTCGGCCAACCGCGCGGCCTCCGCCCCCGGCCACACCTGGTCGAGCGGCACCCGCTGGTCCCGCAACTCCGACACGGGCAGATCGAACACGGCCGGTCCCACACCGGGCGCGAACCGCAACCCGGTGTGCGCCGCCCCCGGCCGGTCCGCGAAGAGATGGGCCCGCGTGTCGGGGCCCGCGACCAGGAGCCGCCCCGCGTACCAGATGAGATCCGTACACCCGTCGGGCAGCACCCGTACATCACCGGCGCACGCCGGGGCGCGGCGCTCCCACACCACCGTCCCCGCGAGTCGCGACCGCCGCTCTCGATACATGTCCCCAGCATGCCTCGCCGGCGCCGCCCAGCCCCCGGAGACCGCGTCCCACCAGCGGCGCCGATACCCGACGCCCTTGGTACATTGCCCGCCCGGCTCCCCGACCACCCCGTGGGGGCCCGGTCCGGCGCCGCGCGCCGGCCACGACGACACCCGCCGGCGGGGGCGATGGGGGAGAGCCGCTGCCCGCCGCGCCGGCGCACCCGCGAGGAGAGACGTGAGCCCCGAAACGCAGGCCGACCCGACGCCGGGCACCACACCGGACGCTGCGGCCTGGCTGGAAACCGCCAGCATCGACCCGGCCGTCACCGCCCTGCGCCCCGACTACCGCGCCCTGCTCGTCACCGCCGAGGGGCTACGCCCCGGCCCGAGCGACGCGTTCAGCGAAGCGCTGCTCACCCAGGCCGAGGCCACCGCGCGCGAACGCGTCGGCGACGCGCCGCTGGAGGAGCACCCGCACCTCGCCGCATGGCGCGAGGCGTTCCGCTCCTTCGGCGCCAAACCCCAGCGCACCCGGTCCAGCGCGGAGGCCCTGCTGCGCCGCGCCGCCGACGGACTCCCCCGAGTCGACCGGCTGACCGACATCTACAACGCCGTATCGGTAGGCCACTTCCTGCCACTCGGCGGCGAGGACCTGGACCACTACGCGGGCCCGGTCCGACTGGTACGCGCCGACGGTACGGAGGTGTTCGACACCACCGCCGGCGGCGAACCAGCCACCGAACACCCCTCGGCCGGCGAGGTGGTCTGGCGCGACGACCTCGGCGTGACCTGCCGCCGCTGGAACTGGCGCCAGTGCACCCGCACCCGCCTGACCCACACCACCACCCGCGCCCTGTTCATCCTGGACGCCCTCGGCCCCCTGAACGACCAGGCCCTCTCGGCCGCGGGCACCGCACTCACCGACGCGCTGTCCACCAGCAGCCCCGGCGTCCGCCTCACCACCCGACTCCTACGCGCCACCCCAACCACACCCTGACCTCCGAGCCCCTCGTCTTGGCGTGCGGGCTTGGCGGGGCTTGGCGGGGCTTGGCCGGGGGGGCTCCCCCTCCCCCCTCCCCCTCCCTCCCCGAGCCCCCTCGCCCCACCCCACCTCCGCCTCCATCGGCATCGCGCGTCGTCGAGTGGCCCTGCTCTCGGGCCACTGCTGCCCGGAGGCGCTGAAGGCCCCTACCGGCGTACAGGCGCCTGCCGTGGCGTCACCATTCCGGCAAGGCAAACATTTCGTTCACCATAAGTCGTTGACAACGAACCAGGCCCTCGTCAAGCTGGCCGTATGACTTCGCCCAGTGAGCAGCCCGCCGCGTCCTTCGCGCCGCCGCACCCCGACCAGGCCCGCGCTCAGCGCGTCTACCCCTCGCTCTTCCGCATCGCCGAGCGCCACGCGGCCAGCGACGAGCAGCGTCAGCGGCAGGTACACCCCTCGATCATCGGGGCCCACGAAGCCATCCGGCTGGTCTCCTTCCTCCTCAGCGGCGCCGCGCAGCGCGACGCGGACGAGCCCGAGGTGGACGCCACCGACATCACCGCCGCGCTGACTCTCGTACCGCTGGCTCGCGGCGAGATGGACGAACTGGAGGTCGGCCTCCTCCAGATGGCGCGAGGTCGTGGCATGACCTGGCCGGAGATCGCCTTCGGCCTCGGTCTCGGCACACCGCAGGCCGCCAGGCAGCGCTACGAACGCCTCCTGGCGCGCACCGCCAGCGAACCGGACGACCAGACACCGGACTCGCCCCAGAACTCTCAGCCGAACTGACCCGCACCCCGCACCCCGGACCCCAGCCCCCAACGCCCTGCCCCACCTCGCCGGCACACCGGCCACCACCCGCCACACGAGGCCCGGCGCTCGGCCCCCCACAGCAACCACCAGGCGCCGGCTCCCCGCCAGCCGAGGGCGCCCCGCCACCTGCCACCGGCACTCCCATCTACCGCGGCCAGCCTCACCCCGCCTCTCCTCGGAGGGTCTCGAACACCCAGCCGCGCAGACACCCATGGCCAACCGAAGCCGCCCTCTCGACACACCCTGCCCCCCAACGTGCCCACCCGCGGCATCCCACCGCACGGGCCCTCGCCGAAGGCTCCTCATCGCGGCGCACGCCCACCAACGAGCCCCCTCGCCCCCCCGCTCCGGATGCGCCACCCCAACGCGTCGCCTCAGATCGGACCGAGTCGCCCCACGTCGCACCCTCGCCCGCCACAACGCGGCGTCAGCAACCACCAGGCGTCAACCGAGCTCCCCGGGGCCGTAGTAGGCGGCCGACGCTCCACTGGCCAGGGCCCAGTAACGGTCTCCGTAGGACCAGTGCCACCACTCCGTGGGGTAGTTGACCAGGCCGGCGGAGGTCAGCGCGGTGCCGAGGATGTCCCGGTGTCGGCGCGCATCGGCGCTGATGGTGTCCGCGTGCGTGTAGCAGGCCCCGTCACTCTCCTCGGGCGAGGCGTTCATCCGGGTGCCCAGGTCGAGTTCGCGGCCGTCGTCGTCCGCGAGCGTCAGGTCGACGGCCGCGCCCGCGCTGTGCGGGGCTATCTCGGGCGGTGACACGTAACGGCTGGCCGCCGTGTGGAGCCGTTCGGCCGGCCACTCGGGGTGGGCTCCGCGCAGCTCGTCCGCGTACTCGTCGAAGTACTGGCGCTGCAACGACGGCGGCCGATAGCCCTCGACGAACAGCAGCCGCAATCCCCCGGGGAGCTCCGCCTGCGCCGTGCGGAGCCGGTCGAGCACGCCTTCCCGCAGGTAGGCGAAGGCGCCGACGGCGTCATGCCACTTGCGCTCGTCGACCAGCAGGTGGGCATCCTGGCGCACGTCCACGAGCCGTTCACCGCACTCGTGCACCGGCACCGACGCGACCCGGGGGTCGGACATCAAGACGATCTCAGTCATGACGCCATCATCGCGCGGACTCGTCCAGCGCGGATTTGCCTGTGGATAACCCCGCTCGCGCGGGGACATGAGGTGTCCGACACGGGCGGCGTTCCCGGAGCGCCGACCGGCGCCCCACCGGGGAACACCTCCCAGGAGGGCACTCCCACCTGGCCTTTTCGTTCCGGCCCTCCGTCACCGAGGGCGCGCACACGCGTTCGTGGGAGAGCTGGCCCGTCGTGGGCGACAGCGGACCTCGAACCCGCCGTCGTGCGCCGGCCGTCGCGCCGGGGCGGCGCGCGCAGCCCATGGGCTTCCCTTCCGACCGGCTCGTCAGGACCGCGCGCGCCGCCGCGCGAGGCCCTACTTCACCGTGTACTGGCAGGTCGACTTGCCGCCACGGTTGTCCGCGACCTTCTTGCCGTCCACGGTGATGACGCAGTCCGCCGGGCGGAGCGTGCCACCGGAGTCAGCCACGGAGCCGGGCGCGACGGACACGGCGAGGCCGACCTTCTTCTCGGCCTCGGTCGTCAGCGAGAGCGTTGACGTCTTCTTCCAGGGGAGCGTCACCGTCTCCATCTTGTTGGTGTCCAGGTTGTAGTAGATCTGCGACGAGCCGGTGCCGCGCACCTCGAGGGTGACCTCGCGCTTGACCGGGTCGCTGGCGCTCTCCGCCGCGCCGTCGGCCGTCGGCTTCCCGCTCGTACTGACAGCCTTGTCAGCCTTGTCGGACGTGCTGTCCTTCGACGAGTCGCCGTCGCTTCCACACCCCGCCAGCAGGGCCGTGGTCAGGGCCAGTGCCGCGCCAATGACGATCTTCCGCATGCTTCCCCCTCTTCGAAACGAGCACCGATCGTAGACCCGGCCCGGACCGGGCCCACGCCAGGCACAGAAGTCGGCACAACGCCCCACAGCGGCGACGGCACGCCTCGCGACGCGCACACCCGGCGCCCGCGCGTCCACACCCCCGGCGACGCGCCGGCAACCACACACCCACCCCACAGACCCCACGATCCCGCCGCGACACCCACACCCGTCCCGCGCGTCCAGCACACGCGGCCGACATCCGACGATCCGACGATCCGACGGCACAGCGTCCGGCAGCGCCGGCCTCACCCCCGGTCCACGCACACCGACGCCGACGTGATCGACAGGGGCACCGCCCGAGCTACGCCACCGCGGGAGGGGCCACCACCGCATTCGACGCATGAGCGATCGGACACCGCACCGGACCCAGCAGTCGCCGCGCACCCCGGCCGCACGCCCGCGCCCGGCCGTGACGCCGTCGCGGCAGCCGAGCACCGGGAACTCCCCTGGTCACCCGGCGGACGAAGCCCGCCACCACGGGGAGGACCGGCGCCCGCACCCCCCGTGACCAGCAAAGTCCCCACGGACCGCTCCGATAACATGTTTGAACTCACGGCGATCACCTCATTGCCAACCCTTCACCGAAAGACGCGCAACCCGGTACGAAGGGTGACCAATTAACTGACACCTAACACATCGGCCAAACAATTGATATCTGTAGCCTCGCGGGTATTTTCACGAATAAAAAACAAAACTAAACTTGTCGACTGGCGCCAACCACGGGTGATGCTGTGGGCTGCGGCAAGCGTAGTGACCCTCGCATTCCTTATCGCGCTGGAAATAGCCGCGCGGCACTTCGGCGTACGAGGGCCGATCAGCAACCAGGTGCGAGAGGTAGTTTTCGTCCCCAAATCGGGGCCGCTGCTGTATGCCAGCATGGCGCTGATGATGGTCGTGCTCACCTGGCGGCAGCGTTTCGTCGCCATGGGCGCCGCGATCGGAATCGATCTCGTCTTTCTGCTGGTGCGCTGGCTGGCCGACGCTCAGTTGGGTTTTGGCAACGGCGCACTGTGGGTGCTTTTGGCACACGGAGTCATGGCCGTGGTTCGCCGCACCGGACAGGAACGCCTGCTGCTCCTGAAAGGCGTGGGACTCGGCCTGTTGCTCGTGGCCGGACGCAAGACCGGCGACGCCTGGTTGCTCATTACGTGGAAAACCCGCCCGATGGTGCTCGACCAGTACGTGGCGACCGCCGATCACGCGCTGGGCAACCCGTCCTGGCTGGTCGGCCGCCTGGTCAGGGCCACCGAGCCGGTCGGTCCGCCGATTCTCGGCTGGGTGTACGGACAGCTCGCCGTGGCCGCCGTGATCTTCGCGCTCTACCAGCTTCGTCATGTGGCGAAGGAGCAGCGCTTTCCGAGCCACCACCTGGTGCGCACCTTCCTGGTGATCGGTCTGCTCGGCCCCGGCATTTACATGCTCTTCCCCGTGGTCGGCCCGATCTTCGCCTACGGCGCCGACGGCGGGCACTGGGCGGTCGCCAATCTCTGGCCGGACACCGCACCGCCACTCAATGCGCCAACCCAGATGCCGTTCGACGACATCACACCGCGCAACTGTATGCCCAGTCTGCACACGGCCTGGGCCACCGCGATTTTGATCCACTCCCGCAAGGGACCGCGCCTTTTGCGGTACGCGGGGATATTCTGGTTCGTCGCCACCCTCGGCGCGACCCTGGGATTCGGCTACCACTACGGCGCGGACATTATCGCGGGCGTGGTCTTCGCGGTCACTATCGAGGGCGGAATGCGCGCTATCGATCGTGGTTGGAACCGGGCGGGAATCCAGTTCGTCGCGTACGGCACGGCCGTGTTCGCCGTGTACCTGGTGGCGTACCGCTTCCTGCCGGAGCAGCTGGCCGACCTGCCGTGGCTGTTCGGGCCGCTGCTCGTCCTGGCGATGGTCTCCGTGATCTACGGCTACGTGCGGACGACCCGGCAGTGGGAGCCGAAGCCGATTCCGGCGCCTCGACCGGAAGCCCAGCCGCAACCGCAGCCCGAGCTCATCTGAGCCGTATCACCGTGGTGCGCAGCGCCGTCGCGCGGCTTCGCGCACCGCGTCCAGCCCGCTGACCTTCGGGGTGTCCGATCTCCCGGACCCCCGGAGGCAGCGCCGGCACCCGCGCGAGCCCGCGCCGGCACGGAACGCCGACTCCCGAGCACCCCCACGCCCCGCGCGAGAACGCCGCCGAACCCGTCCGGCCCCGCCCACCCCAGCCGGACGCCACCGCACCGCCCCGCCAGGCCCCACCCTCCACCACGACACACCGCGCCCCGCCCGCCGGCCACCCGCGCCCTGGCCCCCGCGCCCGCCACGCGGCTCCTCGGCACCCGAGGCCCGCCCCCCACTCCGCGCGACACCTCAGCCCTCACCACTCGGCACCCCCCACGCCCCGCACGCGCCCCCGGGCACCGCCAGCACCGCCAGCACCCCAGACACTTCAGGCGCCGCAAGCACCGCAAGCACCTTCGACACCTGGGCGTACGCGCGCCTGGACGTACGCGCCACCCGGCGGCACCGCGCCCCGCGAACGCTTTCGCGGGGCGAAGACAAGAAGAGGGGGAGTGGGCCGCGAAAGACGCGGCCCGTGGAAGGGAAGGTCCGTGGCGACAGACGAGGAACTGCTGGCGCGCTCGGGAACCGACGCGTCGGCCTTCGAACCGCTCGTGGAGCGCCATGCGAAAGCGCTGCACGGCTACTTCGCGCGCCGCGCGCCCGGCGCGGCGGACGACCTGCTGGCCGAGGCGTGGCTACGGGCGTACGCCGGCCGTGGCACCTACGACGCGGCGCGCGGACCGGTCCGGGCCTGGCTCTTCGGCGTGGCCCGCAACGTCCTGGCCGCGCACTGGCGTGACCGGGAACGGTTCGCGCCGGCCGCCGCGCACGCCGGCGAGGCCAGCAGCGACCCGTGGCACGCCGTCGACCGGAGGCTGGACGCGGCGGCGGTCGCGCCGCTGATCCGCCAGACGCTGGCCGAGCTGCCGGCGGTGGAGCGCGAGTTGCTGCTCCTGATCGCGTGGGAACAGCTCAGCCCCACCGAGGCCGCGGCCGTCGTCGGTGTCCCTGCGGGCACGGCCAGGTCCCGGCTGCACCGGGCGCGCACCCGACTGCGCGCGACGCTCGGCCCCTCCGCTCCGCTTTCCCTGACAGGAGACCTCGCATGACCAGGCAGGACAGTCACCAGGACGGCGCGGACCCGCTCGACTTCCCCGGTGCCCGGCGGTTGCGCGCCGCCGGCAAGGTCGCGCCGCCCTCGGCGGAGGCCGTCGCCGCGGCGCTGGCGGCCGTGCGGTCGGCGGCGAGCTCGGCGGAGGGGGGCGGGCCGGTCATCGCCCTCGACCGCGAGCCGGCGGCCACCGTCGTGCCGATGCGCCGGTGGCGCCGGCGCGTACCCGTGCTCGTCTCGGCGGCGGCGGTCGCGGCGATCGCGCTGGGCGTCGCGTTCCAGCCATGGTCGGGTCCGGAGGAGACGGGGAGCTCCCCGGCGGCGGAGCGGACGGGGGCGGCACCGTACTGGAAGGTGCGCACGTTCCAGTGGAACCGGACCGTCGACCCGGGCCAGCGGCCGGACGAGACGCACCAGACGACCTGGGTGAGCCGGAACGGTACGCGCGAGCAGTCCGGCGACGGTCCGGTGCTGGACTACTCCGTGGCGGACGTGGGGGGCACGGTCTATGTCATCGGCGGCAGGCCGATCTCGTGGGACGACCTGCCGAAGCTGCCCACCGACCCGGCGGCGCTGCGGGCCCGGCTGCTGGGGAAGGCCACCGGGGACTCGGCGATCGAGGACCTCTACGACGGCATCGAGGAACTGCTCGCCCGCTCGCCCGCCGAACCGAAGCTGCGGGCCGCGCTGTTCACGGTGCTCACCGAGCTGCCCGGGGCGCGAGTGACGAAGGGGGTGGAGGACAGCACCGGGCGTAGCGGTACGGCTGTCGCCATCGACGCCGACACCTGGCGTCGGCAACTGATCGTCGACACGCGGGCCTTCCACGCCCTGGAGTCCGTGAACACCGCGCGCGAGGACGGCCTGAAGTGGGGGTCGCGGAAGCTCCGCGCCGGCGACCCCCTGCACCGCACCACCTATCTCTCCGTCGGGCCGGCCTGGAAGGCGCCGAAGCCGGTCAGGGAAGCGCCGAAGCCGGCGTAGCGCGGCCCTGTCCGCCGCCCCCGGCGGGCACTGGTTCCGGAGGGGCATCGCGCCCGCGCCTCGGCGCCCCTCCGGAGTCCGGCGCGCGGGCCAGCGCACCGCGCGCCTGGCCGTCGACGACGCGATCCGGCGCGTACCGGCGGCGCGCGCCCGGGCCTGGCCGATCCCGGCCCCGGAGACGACCGTCGGCGCTCCGATGGCGGTCACGACGTACGCCCGGCGTCGCGGGATGCTCGCGGCGCCCCACGAGCCGCTGGCCGAGGACCCGCCCGCTGGCGGTCTCGCGCTCGCCGCCTTCGCCGAGGCTGTGAGCTGCGACTTCTCGCGGTGTCTCACGCCGCTTCAGCTGCGGTCGTCTCGGTTCGCGGTGCGTCCCCGCCAGGCTTGCTGAGGCCGCTCCGGACGGGCAGATGGCTGACCTGCGGTGCCTCACGACCCGCTGTCACCTGGGAGGGCTGTGCGGCCGGCTGTGTGGCCTCCCGTGCCACTTGGCGCCTCGTGATGTCAGGCGGCGCGCTTCACGTGGCGGACGAGCCACATCAGCAGGGCGTCCAGGTCGGCGGCGGCCGAGAGGACCCGGTCGACTGCCTCGGTGGTGTGCAGCCACTGCTCGCAGCCGAGGAGACGGGCGGCGATCAGCGAACGGTGGCGCAGCAGGTTCGTACGGGAGTGGTCCGAGGGATAGCCGCGCGGGAGGCGTTTCATCACGTCCCCGGAGATGTCGTAGCCCTTCTTCCGCACGTCCTCGACGATGCCGGACAGTTCGCGACCACTCCCCTCGGAGGCCACGGCTTTGCGGAACATGTCCACCTGGCCGGGGTCGGGGTACCACCAGGCGCCCTGGATCCGCAGGCCGTCCAGGGAGAACCGGAGGCCGATCTCGATCTTGCGGCCGAGTCTGATCACCGCGCCCTGGTGCTGCCACCACCAGGAGTCGGTGCGGTAGTGCCAGACGGAGAAGTCCTCGTACCGGGGATCGGTGTCCGCGACCTCGTTGAGCAGGGCGATCATCGGCTGCCGGACCAGGCGTTCGCGGTCCGCGCGGTAGCGCTCGCGGGTCGCGTGGGTCGGTTCGCCCTGGAGCTGCCACAACACGTCCATGGCCTGCTCAGGCCAGCCGGTGAAGTGTCCGCGCATGCGCGCAGGTTAGCTCACCCGTGTTCCGCGCGCGCCGAGAGTGAGACGGGCAGGGAACCCCGGTCACGGTGGGAGGTGCTGCGGCGGGGCTAGCCGGTCAGTTCGATGTGCCGTGCGCGGTGGCCGAGTGCGTCGAGAAGCACGGAGAGTGCAGTCGATACGCGGCGGGCGGTGAGATGGTGCGGCCGAGTTGGAGATCCCACACCCGCTCCGGCTACGTCTGCGCCATGTCCACGAACCGCGAGTAGTGGCCCTGGAAGGCGACCGTGATGGTCGCGGTCGGGCCGTTACGGTGCTTGGCGACGATCAGGTCCGCTTCGCCGGCCCGGGGCGACTCCTTCTCGTACGCGTCCTCGCGGTGCAACAGGATGACCATGTCGGCGTCCTGCTCGATCGATCCCGACTCACGCAGGTCGGAGACCATCGGCTTCTTGTCCGTGCGCTGCTCGGGGCCACGGTTGAGCTGGGACAGGGCGATCACCGGTACCTCCAGCTCCTTGGCCAGCAGCTTGAGGTTTCGCGACATGTCCGACACCTCCTGCTGACGGCTCTCGGGTCTGCGAGCGCCGCCGGACTGCATCAGCTGGAGGTAGTCGATGACCACGAGCTGGAGGTCGTTGCGCTGCTTGAGCCGACGGCACTTGGCGCGGATCTCCATCATCGACAGGTTCGGCGAGTCGTCGATGTAGAGCGGCGCGGCGGTCACCTCGGGCATCCGACGGGCCAGCCGGGTCCAGTCGTCGTCGGTCATGCTTCCGGACCGCATGTGGTGCAGCGCCACCCGCGCCTCGGCGGACAGCAGGCGCATCGCGATCTCGTTGCGCCCCATCTCCAGGGAGAAGATGACGCTCGGCAGGTTGCCCTTGATCGAGCAGGCGCGGGCGAAGTCCAGCGCGAGGGTGCTCTTACCCATCGCGGGACGCGCCGCGATGACGATCATCTGCCCCGGGTGCAGGCCGTTCGTCAGTGAGTCGAGGTCCGTGAACCCGGTCGGCACGCCGGACATCTGGCCGCTGCGGGAGCCGATCGCCTCGATCTCGTCGAGCGCGCCCTCCATGATGTCGCCGAGCGGCAGATAGTCCTCGCTGGTGCGCTGCTCGGTGACGGCGTAGATCTCGGCCTGCGCGTTGTTGACGATCTCGTCGACGTCGCCGTCGGCCGCGTACCCCATCTGCGTGATGCGGGTGCCCGCCTCCACCAGCCGGCGCAGCACCGCCCGCTCGTGGACGATCTCCGCGTAGTACTCCGCGTTGGCGGCGGTGGGCACGGTCTGGACGAGGGTGTGCAGATACGAGGCGCCGCCGACCTTCGTGATCTCACCGCGCTTGGTCAGCTCGGCCGCCACCGTGATCGGGTCGGCGGGCTCGCCCTTGGCGTACAGGTCGAGGATGGCCTGGTAGATGGTCTCGTGCGCGGGGCGGTAGAAGTCGAGCCCCTTCAGGACCTCGACCACGTCGGCGATGGCGTCCTTCGAGAGCAGCATGCCGCCCAGCACGGACTGCTCGGCGTCCAGGTCCTGCGGCGGTACGCGCTCGAAGCCCGAGCTGTCCCAGCCGGTGTCGCGCCCCCGGTCGTGCTGCTCGTCGCGACGTCCGTCACCACGGCCCTCGCCCCGGCGCGGGCGGGGCGCCGTCGGCAGCCGATCACTGGGGCCAGGGTCGGGCCAGGGGTCGTCCATGGGCTCGGGCATGCTCACCCCGCCACCTCCTCCCGTCCGCGACGCGGACCCTCGCCGTGCTGTTCTTTCTTACGGCACGGCTCTGACAAACAGGACGCTCGACTCCGCTTACGGCGCGTCGAGTTCGACGCTCCTCACACCGGAAAAAGAGGGCGGGCGCCGCACCACGGTAGGCCCGCTCAGGCCGTCCGCCAATCTGGTTATCCACAGGCCATGTGGATGATCGAACCCATCCTGTGGAGAACTCCCGAAAAGCTGTGCATGGCGCGGGGGACAGCGCTGTGGACAAGCGCGTACACATCCCGCCCTTACGCCTGTGAGCTGGGGTTTCTTTATCCCGGGGCTGTGCAGGAGAAAAACTTTCCCACTCGGTCGAAGATCGCGACAAACGGCACAGAGGACACCACGGAGAGCAACCCGAAGTAAGGACTACAGCTCTGTTGCGTCTCTTACCTGTGGACGATTAGATTGGGCCACATGACCCAGGCTCCCGTGAAGGACCGGCGCGCGCGCAGCCGCCACGATCGAGAGATCATCGCGCTCGCCGTCCCCGCCTTCGGCGCACTCATCGCGGAGCCCCTTTTCGTGATGGTCGACAGCGCCATCGTCGGCCATCTCGGCACGCCGCAGCTCGCCGGGCTCGGCGTCGCGGCGGCCCTGCTCCTCACGGGCGTCAACGTCTTCGTCTTCCTCGCCTATGCCACCACGGCCGCCGTCGCCCGCCGGGTCGGCGCGGGCGACCTGCCCGGTGCCATCCGCCAGGGCATGGACGGCATCTGGCTCGCCCTGCTCATCGGCGTCACCGTGATCGCGGTGGTGCTGCCCACGGCCCCCTCCCTCGTGGACCTCTTCGGCGCCTCCAGCACCGCCGCGCCCCACGCGATCACCTATCTCCGCATCAGCGCCCTCGGCATCCCCGCCATGCTCATCGTCCTCGCCGCGACCGGCGTCCTCCGCGGCCTCCAGGACACCCGCACCCCGCTGTACGTCGCCATCGGCGGCTTCGCCGCCAACGGCGTCCTCAACGTCACCCTCGTCTACGGCGCCGGTCTCGGCATCGCCGGCTCCGCCTGGGGCACCGTCATCGCCCAGTGGGCCATGGCCGCCGCCTACCTCGTCGTGGTCGTACGCGGCGCCCGCCGGCACGGCGCCTCACTCCGCCCGGACGCCGCCGGCATACGTGCCTGCGCCCAGGCAGGCGTACCGCTCCTGGTGCGCACACTCTCGCTGCGCGCGGTCACCCTCATCGCCACCGGCATCGCCGCCAACCTCGGCGACACCGAGGTCGCCGCGCACCAGATCATCCTCACCCTGTGGAGCCTGCTGGCCTTCGCGCTGGACGCCATCGCCATCGCGGGGCAGGCGATCATCGGCCGTTATCTCGGCGCCGGTGACAAGGAGGGGGCCCGCGCCGTCTGCCGTCGCATGGTCGAGTGGGGGATCGCCTCCGGCGTGGTGCTCGGCGTGCTCGTCGTGCTCGCCCGCCCCCTGTTCATCCCGCTCTTCACCTCCGACCAGGCCGTCCAGGACGTGCTGCTCCCGGCCCTGCTGGTGGTCGCGATCTCCCAGCCCATCTCCGGAGTGGTGTACGTACTCGACGGCGTCCTCATGGGTGCGGGCGACGGCCCCTATCTCGCCGTGGCGATGCTCATCACGCTGGCCGTCTTCGCGCCGGTCGCCCTCCTCGTCCCCACGCTGGGAGGCGGGCTCACGGCCCTGTGGTGGACGATGGCGCTGATGATGGCCATGCGGATGGCGACCCTGTGGGTCCGCACCCGCTCGGGCCGCTGGCTCGTCACCGGCGCGACCCGCTAACCTCCCCGGGCCCGCCCGGCCCCACCTCCACGACAACCGCTGGCCGCAACCCGTCGATGTTTCACGTGAAACGGCGACCCACACCGGGAAACGCCGAGGCCGCTCCCGCGCCCGCTCACGGCCCCACTCCCTCATCGGCGAGGCACCAGCCCCACGCCCACGGGCCGGCCCCCGCCCCACACGCCCCGCAGCCGCACCCCGCCGCACGCGCCCCCAACCGCACCACCGGCGAGTCGACGTCACTCCCCGCATCGTGCCGCCCCCAAACCGACAGCGCTCCCGACCCAGCGCCTCCTACAGATCCGACACCACCTCCCGGATCAGCACCGTTCCACGCGCGGTCGCACTCCACAGGGGACTGTGCTCCACGGGCGGTCGTCGTCCACGGGCGACCGTGCCCCACTGGCAGTCGTGTTTCACGGGTGCCGTGTTTCACGTGAAACGAGCCGTGTCCACACGCCACTGACACGGTCCACAGCTCGCAACCCGTAGCGTGCGGGCATACGAAAGGGCCGCACCCCGTGGGGTGCGGCCCTTCTCGCTGCCGTGCCGTGCGGGCACGGAACGGCGGCGTGCGTGCGATTACGCCGCGACGACCTCGACGCCGACCTTGGCCGAGACCTCGGCGTGCAGGCGCACGGACACCTGGTGGGCGCCCAGGGTCTTGACCGGCGTGCCGAGCTCGATACGGCGCTTGTCCACGTCCGGGCCACCAGCGGACTTGATCGCCGAGGCGATGTCAGCCGGGGTCACCGAGCCGAAGAGGCGGCCGGCCTCGCCGGCACGGGTCACGAGCTGGACCTTCAGGCCCTCAAGCTGGGCCTTGATCTCGTTGGCCTGCTCGATCGTGGCGATCTCGCGGATCTTGCGACCGCGACGGATCTGCGCGACGTCCTTCTCGCCACCCTTGGTCCAGCGGATCGCGAGACCGCGCGGGACCAGGTAGTTGCGAGCGTAGCCGTCCTTGACGTCCACGACGTCGCCCGCGGTGCCGAGGCCGGAGACCTCGTGGGTAAGGATGATCTTCATCTGTCGGTCACCCTTCCCTTATCGCGCGGACGAGGTGTAGGGCAGCAGCGCCATCTCACGGCTGTTCTTCACAGCCGTGGCGACGTCACGCTGATGCTGCGTGCAGTTGCCGGTCACGCGGCGGGCACGGATCTTGCCACGGTCGGAAATGAACTTCCGCAGCATGTTCGTGTCCTTGTAGTCCACGTACGCGGTCTTGTCCTTGCAGAACGCGCAGACCTTCTTCTTCGGCTTGCGCGGAGGCGGCTTCGCCATGGTGTTTCTCCTGTGTGATCAAGAAGGGTGTGATCGCCCCTCGCGAGCTCGCGCTCTAGAAGGGCGGCTCGTCCGAGTAGCCGCCGCCCTGCTGGCCGCCGCCGGAGCCACCGCCCCAGCCGCCGCCACCCTGCTGCTGGCCGCCGCCAGCGGGCGCGCTGGTGGCCCAGGGGTCGTCGGCGGGAGCCCCGCCGCCGCCCTGCTGGCCGCCGCCGGAGCCACCGCCCCAGCCGCCGCCACCCTGGCCGCCACCGCCCTGGCCACCGCCGAAGCCGCCACCCTGGCCCCCGCGACCGGAGGTCTTGGTGACCTTGGCCGTGGCGTTGCGCAGGCTGGCGCCGACCTCGTCGACGTCCAGTTCGTAGACCGTGCGCTTGACGCCCTCGCGGTCCTCGTAGGACCGCTGCTTCAGTCGGCCCTGCACGATGACGCGCATGCCGCGCTGGAGCGACTCGGCGACGTTCTCCGCTGCCTGTCGCCAGACCGAGCAGGTCAGGAAGAGGCTTTCGCCGTCCTTCCACTCGTTGGTCTGACGGTCGAAGGTGCGGGGAGTGGACGCGACACGGAACTTCGCGACCGCCGCGCCGGACGGGGTGAAGCGCAGCTCGGGGTCGTCGACAAGATTGCCGACGACCGTGATGACGGTCTCGCCTGCCATTGGATGAACCTCTCGGCGGGTGTGCTGCTGGCTGCTGTGCTACTCAGGACGCGTCCCGAGCACCGCTGAACGCTTGCGCGGTCAGTGGGTCTCGGGGCGCAGGACCTTGGTCCGGAGGACCGACTCGTTCAGGTTCATCTGGCGGTCGAGCTCCTTGACGACCGCAGGCTCGGCCTGCAGGTCGATGACCGAGTAGATGCCCTCGGGCTTCTTCTTGATCTCGTACGAGAGACGACGACGGCCCCAGGTGTCGACCTTCTCGACCTTGCCGTTGCCCTCACGGACGACGGAGAGGAAGTTCTCGATCAGGGGAGAGACAGCGCGCTCCTCCAGATCGGGGTCGAGGATGACCATCACCTCGTAGTGACGCATGTGGAACCCACCTCCTTTGGACTCAGCGGCCACGGTCGTTCCGTGGCAGGAGGGTCGTGATGCGTAGCACCGGGTGCGTACCAGGTACCCGTGAGGGCTCTGGGCAGACACCGGCGCAGACGGTACACACTACCCGGGCCGGTGCTTCCGGTTGAAATCCAGCCGCGTCTGCCCGCAACCTTGAGTCGATGAGTGTGAGCGGCGTTACTCCTCGCCGCCCCGCGTCCCGCGCAGGACCGGAGGTTTCCCATGGCTCAGACAGCGCGTTCCCGACACGGTCTTCTCTCCTTCCTCGACACCGACGGCCGGCCGCATCCGGTGGAGAACACGTTCGCCGCGGCGACCATCGTGCTGGGTGTGGTGGCTTTCGTCACAGCCATGTTTCACGACCTGCACCTGATCAGCTCCTGGACGGGGCTGGTCGGCATCGTCACCGGCGCCTGGGGGCAGTTCATCTCGGCCACGACGGCCGAGCGGTTCGTCCTGATCATCGGGTTGGGCGCGTCGGCCGTGGGCTTCTTCCTCGGTATGGCGCACGGCGGCCTCTTCGGCGGCGTGCTGGGCTGACGCCCACCGCGGCGCCCGCCGCCCGGTGGCCCCGCGACGGGGCCACCCCGTCGTGGCCGCGCGCGCCGCTCCCGCCCCGCCTCCGACCCGGGCACCTCCACCGCGCCCGGGCCCGTGGGCGGGGCGTCGTACGCCCCTCCTACCAGGAACCGCAAGCGTTCTTCACCGTAGGCCCGGCCGGTGTCACGCCCCGTCGCAGTAGGCTTCGGCGCGAGAGCCGGAGCCCCGACACTGGGGACACACCTGCCGAGGAGCGCCCCGCAATGAGCCTGACCCTGAGGACCATCAGCCGCGAGCAACATCTGGCGTACATCCAGAGTCTGCCGTCGGCGAGCCACATGCAGGTCCCGGCGTGGGCGGACGTCAAGACGGAGTGGCGCTCGGAGAGCCTTGGCTGGTTCGACAGCACGGGCCAGGTCGTCGGCGCCGGCCTGGTGCTCTACCGACAGCTTCCCAAGATCAAGCGGTATCTGGCCTATCTGCCAGAGGGCCCGGTGCTCAACTGGTACGCGCCGAACCTGGAGGACTGGCTGCGCCCGATGCTCGCGCACCTGAAACGCCAGGGCGCGTTCTCGGTGAAGATGGGCCCGCCCGTGATCATCCGGCGCTGGGACGCCGCCGCGATCAAGTCCGGCATCCAGAACCCCGACGTCAAGCGGCTGCGGGACGTCGAGGCCACCCACATCGAGCCGCGCGCCTTCGAGGTCGCCGAGCGGCTGCGGAAGATGGGCTGGCAGCAGGGCGAGGACGGCGGCGCCGGCTTCGGCGACGTACAGCCGCGCTACGTCTTCCAGGTACCGCTGGAGAACCGTTCGCTGGAGTCGGTCCACAAGGGCTTCAACCAGCTGTGGCGACGCAACATCAAGAAGGCCGAGAAGGCGGGCGTCGAGGTCGTCCAGGGCGGCTACGAGCACCTGGGCGAGTGGCAGCGGCTGTACGAGATCACCGCCGAGCGGGACCACTTCCGCCCGCGTCCGCTGAGCTACTTCCAGCGCATGTGGACGACGCTCAACAGCGAAGACCCCAACCGGATGCGGCTGTACTTCGCCATGCACGAGGGCGAGGCCGTGGCCGCCGCCACGATGCTGATCGTGGGCGGGCACGTGTGGTACTCCTACGGCGCCTCCGCCAACCACAAGCGCGAGGTACGCCCGTCGAACGCGATGCAGTGGCGGATGCTGCGCGACGCGTACGCACTGGGTGCCAGCGTCTACGACCTGCGCGGCATCAGCGACTCGCTCGACGAGAGCGACCACCTCTTCGGCCTCATCCAGTTCAAGGTCGGCACCGGCGGGCAGGCGGCCGAGTACCTGGGCGAGTGGGACTTCCCGCTCAACAAGCTGCTGCACAAGGCGCTCGACATGTATATGTCGCGCCGCTGAGCCACGGCCGGCCCGGCACGTCCCGTACGCGCCCCGCCGCCCGCTCGCCCCGCGAGAGCCGGAACCCGCCGGCGTATCCCTTCCCAGCACGACCGCAGACAGAGCCGACTGACGAGAAAGGTCTCCCCCCAGCCATGGCGCTCACCCTCTATGTCGACACCGCGCGGTGGCGGGCCCACCAGCAGAGCGTCCTCCAGCAGTTCCCCGGCATGGTCCCGGTCTGCAAGGGCAACGGCTACGGCTTCGGCCACGACCGGCTGGCCGAGGAGACCACCCGCATCGGCTCCGACATCCTGGCCGTCGGCACCACCTACGAGGCCGCGCGCATGAAGGACTCGTTCAGCGGCGACCTGCTGGTGCTCACCCCCTTCCGGCGCGGCGAGGAGCCGGTGCCGCTGCCCGACCGGGTGATCCGCTCGGTCTCCTCCGTCGATGGTGTGTACGGCCTGGTCAACGCCCGCGTCATGATCGAGGTCATGAGCAGCATGAAGCGGCACGGGGTCACCGAGGAGGACCTGCCCAAGCTGCACCAGGCGATCGAGAACGTCCGCCTGGAGGGCTTCGCCATCCACCTGCCGCTGGACCGCACCGACGGCTCCGACGCGGTGGAGGAGGTCATCGGCTGGATGGACCGGTTGCGCGCGGCGCGGCTGCCGCTGCACACCATGTTCGTCAGCCACCTCAAGGCCGACGAACTGGCCCGGCTCCAGCAGCAGTTCCCGCAGACCCGCTTCCGGGCCCGGATCGGCACCCGGCTGTGGCTGGGGGACCACGACGCGACCGAGTACCGCGGCTCCGTCCTGGACGTCACCCGCGTCTCCAAGGGCGACCGGTTCGGCTACCGCCAGCAGAAGACGGCGGGGGACGGCTATCTCGTCGTCGTCGCGGGCGGCACCTCGCACGGTGTGGGCCTGGAGGCCCCCAAGGCGCTGCACGGCATGATGCCGCGCGCCAAGGGCGTGGCCCGAGCGGGGCTCGCGACCGTGAACCGCAACCTGTCGCCGTTCACCTGGGCCGGCAAGCAGCGCTGGTTCGCCGAGCCGCCGCACATGCAGGTGTCCATCCTCTTCGTGCCCAGCGACGTGCCGGCGCCCCAGGTGGGGGACGAGTTGGTGGCCAGCCTGCGGCACACCACCACGTCGTACGACCGGATCCTGGATCGCTGACCACCCGCCCGGCGGGCGGGACCGGGGCGCTCGCACGCGCCCCGCACCCTGGACGGGCCCCGCGCTCTCGCGCGGGGCCCGTGGTGTTTCACGTGGAACACCGGCCGCGCGCTACTCCAGGTACGTGCCGCCGTGCGTGCCCCGGCCGGGGGCGCTCCAGTGGATGTCCTGGCCCGTCAGGACCTTGTCGGGGCGGCGGCGCAGCGTGAACGCGTCCGGCGCCCCGTCGAGGACGCCGCCCGAGGGGTCGTCGGAGCCGTCGCGGCGTACGGGGTCGTGCTCGGGCCGCAGCACGTCCCGTACGACCATGGCGCACAGGTAGAGCGTGCCGAGCAGGTGCAGCACGATGGCCAGTTGGTAGCCGTCGTCGGGCAGCCCCTGGTGCTTGTCGCCGCTGCCGGTGTACGCCAGGTACATCCAGATCCCGAGGAAGTAGAGGATCTCGCCGGCCTGCCAGACGAGGAAGTCGCGCCAGCGCGGTCGGGCGAGCGCCGCCAGCGGCAGCAGCCACAGCACGTACTGGGGCGAGTAGACCTTGTTGGTCACGACGAACGCGGCGACCACCAGGAACGCGAGCTGCGCCAGGCGGGGGCGGCGCGGCGCGCACAGGGCCAGGGCGGCGATGCCGACGCAGGCCACGAGCATCAGGAGGGTGGCGTAGGTGTTGGCGTCGTCCAGCGGGTTGCCGGAGCGCTGCGAGACGATCAGCCAGACGGAGCCGAAGTCGACGGGCCGCTCCTGGCTGAAGGTGTAGAACTTCGTCCAGCCGTCCCTGATGCCCAGGTCGCCGTTCTGGTCGCGGGTGAGCATGACCGGCAGGTTGACCACGAGCCAGGCGGCGACGGCGCCCGTGGTGGCCGTCCAGAACGCGCGCAAGCGCCCCGCGCGCAGGCACAGCAGCAGCAGCGGGCCGAGCAGCAGCACGGGGTAGAGCTTGGCGGCGGTGGCCAGTCCGAGGAGGATGCCGGCGGCCAGCGGTCGGCCACGGGACCACAGGAGCAGGGCGGCGGCGGTCAGGGCGACCGCGAACAGGTCCCAGTTGATGGTCGCGGTCAGTGCGAAGGCGGGGGCCAGGGCCACCAGCAGCCCGTCCCAGGGGCGGCGGCGGTGGGTGCGGGAGACGCAGACGGCGACGACGGCGGCGCAGACCATCAGCATCCCGGAGTTCACCAGCCAGTAGATCTGGGCCCGGTGCTGCGCGCTGCCGTCGTGCGGCGTGAGCCAGGAGGCGACCTCCATGAACAGCCCGGTCAGCACCGGGTATTCGAGGTAGTCCATGCCCCCGGAGACGTCCTGCGGGATGCGGTCGAAGTAGGGGACGAGGTCGATGGAGAAGCCGCGTCCGCTGTACAGGTGCGGGATGTCGGAGTAGCAGGCGTGCGTGTACTGGGCGGTGGCGCCGAAGAACCAGCCGCCGTCGTAACAGGGCACCTTCTGCGCCATGCCGAGGGCGAACATGCCGATCGCTACGAGCGCGATGATCCGCACCGGGGTCCACCAGTTGACGCCGGACAGCGCCCGGCGCCCCAGGGGGCCGCCGATCAGTTCGCTGCCGGCGGCGGCCACCTCGTCCTCGGCGGTGGGTCGGACGGGGTTCCGGGCGGCGGTGGCGCTCGTGTGGGGGCCGTGGACGCTCGTCATGCGCACATCCTGCCGTACGGGGCGGACGGCGACGGCGAGAGCCGTCGCCACGGGCCCGGGCCCGCCGCCGCGAACCGGGGGGCGCCACGGTGGCCCCGGGTGCCGCCGGCCGGACCCGGGAACGCCACAGGGCGGGCCCGCGAACGGACCCGCCCTGTGCTCTTCGGTGGTGTCGTGGCCCCGTGGCGCCCGGCCCGACCAGGCCGGACGCCGTCGGTCTAGAGCCAGCCGCCGCTGTCGTCCTCGTCCGGGGGCGTCGTGGTCGGGGTGCCACTGCCGCCGGGCCCACCGGGCCCGCCGGGCCCACCCGGGCCACCCGGATCACCGCCCGGGCCACCCGGGTCACCGCCCGGGCCGCCGGGATCACCCCCGGGCCCGCCGTTGTCCCCACAGGTGGGATCGAGGGGTCCGCAGGTGTCGGTCGGCGTCTGCGTGGGCGTCTCCGTCGGCTCCTTCGTCGGCGTCTCCGTCGGCTCCTTCGTCGCCGTCTCCGTCGGCTCCTTCGTCGGCGTCTCCGTCGGCGTCTGCGAGGGCGGCGGTGCCTCGGTGGTGGGCGGCGGGCTGGCGCCGTCACCGTAGATCTTCTCGCCGATCGGGCCCGGCTTGGGGAAGGTCTTCTTCTCCTCGTTCTTGAGCGCTTCCCGCATGTACCCGGCCCAGATCTTCGCCGGGTACGAGGCACCGTGGATGCTCTCGCTGCCGGTGTCGGAGCCCACGCCGTACATCGGCAGGAACTTCTGGTTCTTGGCCTGGTCGTCGACCCGCCACATGCCGATCGCGGTGGACAGCTGCGGGGTGTACCCGGCGAACCACGCCGACTTGTTGTCGTCGGTGGTGCCGGTCTTGCCCGCCGCCTCGCGGCCGATCCGCGCCGAGGTACCGGTGCCCTTCTCCACGACGGTCTTGAGCACGTCGGTGACGTTGTCCGCCACGTTCGGGTCAAACGCCTGCTCGATCTTCTCCTCGTGCGCGTACTCCTCGGCGCCGTCCCGCTCGACCTTGGTCACGGAGTACGGGTCGACCCGCTTGCCGCTGGCCGCGAACGTGGCGTACGCGCTGGCGAGTCGGATCGCGCTGGGCGAGGACGTGCCGAGCGAGAAGGTCGGCGTGATGGAGGCGAGCTGGTTCTTGCTGAGGCCGGCCGCGAGCGCCGCGTCGCGGACCTTGTCCGTGCCGACGTCCATGCCGAGCTGGATGAACGGCGTGTTCACCGAGAACTGCATGGCGGTGCGCAGGTCGATCTTGCCCTTGCTCTCGTCACCGTCGTTGCGCTGGTGCCACTCCTTGCCGTCCTTGTCCAGCCACACCTCGCCCTTGTAGTCCCGCAGCTTCACCTTGTTGTCGCCGTTGTAGACGCTCTTGGGCGAGACCAGGGTGCGTTGCTCTCTGGACTGCTCGGGTGGCAGGGCCGGGTCACGCTTGCCGTCCGTCATGGCCGCGGCCAGCACGAACGGCTTGAACGTCGAGCCGACCTGGACGCCGGTGTCGTCGGCGTTGTTGGTGTAGTGCTCCAGCGCGTTCTTGCCGCCGTATATGGCGAGGATCTTGCCGGTCCCCGGCTCCACCGAGGCGCCGCCGAACTGGACGTGCTTGTCCTGGGGGCGCTTGCCGGGCTTGATGTTCTCCTTGGAGACCTTGTTGACCGTCTTCTCCAGCGCCTGCATCTTCTCGCGGTCGAACGTGGTGTGGATCTGGTAGCCGCCGCGGTCCAACTCCGCCTTGGAGATGTTGGAGTTGTTGATGATGTAGTTGTCGGCGAGGTCGGTGAGGTAGCCGATCTGGCCACCCTTGTTCGTCGCCAGGCGCGGCTTCTGCGGCTCGGGGAACTTGGTGATCTTCTCCCGCTCCGCGCTGTCGAGCCGGTCGACCTTCACCTCGCGGTCCAGCGTCCACGACCAGCGTTCCTCGGCCCGCTTGCGGTTCTTCTCCTTGGTCGCCGCCAGACCCGTGCCACCGGCCGGGTCGTACAGGTTGGGACCGTTGAGTGTGGCCGCCAGGAACGCGCTCTCGCTGGTGGTCAGGTCCTCGCAGTCCTTGTCGTAGTACGCGCGGGCCGCCGCCTGGATGCCGTACGCGCCACGCCCGTAGTAGGCCGTGTTCAGGTAGCCCTCGAGGATGTCGTCCTTGTCCTTGGTGGCGCCCACCTTGATGGAGATGAACAGCTCGGTGACCTTGCGCTTGAGCGTCTGCTCCTGGCCCAGGTAGGTGTTCTTCACGAACTGCTGGGTGATGGTCGAACCACTCTGGGTCTGGCCGCCCTTGGCCATGTTGACCACCGCGCGCGCCACGCCCATCGGGTCGACGCCGGCGTCGTCGTAGAACGACGCGTTCTCGGCCGCGATCACCGCGTTGCGCATCGACTTGGGGATCTTGGACAGCGGCACGATCTGACGGTTGAGGTCGCCTCCACCGGAGACGACCATCTGCTTGCCGTCCTCCCAGTAGTAGACGTTCTTCTGCGTCTTGGAGGCGGCCTGCGCGGTGGGGACCTCCACCACCATCAGCCCGATGCCCACCGCGCCGACCAGCAGCGCGAGGAAGACCAGGAAGGTGCCGGTGACCAGCTTCCAGGAGGGCATCCAGCGCCGGAAGCCCTGTTTGCCCGCCCGTGGATAGTCGATAAACCGCTTCTTCGTCCGGCCCGTCTCGCCGGCTCCACGGCCGCGTCCGCGACCTCCGCCGGCCGGGCCGCCGGTGCCGCCGGCTCTCCGTCCCCCGCCGTGGCCGCCGGCGCCACCGCCAGCGGGCGCGCCGGGCCCGCCGGTACCGGCGGCGCCGTGGGCCGCGCTGGCACCGGCTCCGGCGCCGGCCCCCACTCCCGCGGCCCCGGCTCTGCGGCGGCCCCCACCGCCGCGGGCCGCGCGGCGGGATTCGGCCCGGCCGCCACGGGGCTGGCCCGCGTCGGGTGCTGCGTACGGCTCGGAGCTTGGCCCAGGGCTACTGGGCGGTGGCGCAGCGCGGCGGCCTGGCGGCTGCTGCGCCGCGCGCCGGGCCGCTGCTCGTCCGCCGCCCTGGGGCTGCGGCGGCTTGCGACGGTGCTCGCTCATGGAACGACTACTCCTCGGGCAGGCGCGATCGCCTGGAAGCGGCAAGTGGCTTGCGGTCCCCCCAACGTGCGCACCAGCGCCGAAGGGCGGCCGGACGCACGGCATCCAGGACGAAGACGCCTGGGGGCGTCACACGGTTCCCGGTGGTCTGCATGGCGAACAGAGTACGCACGGTCAAATCCCGCCCACTCATCATCTTCTTTCCAAAACAGGCACGTTGGGTCGCACGAATCGGTGATGTGACCTCGTTCACCGTGATCGCTCTTGTCCCGGGGGGTGCACCGTTCTATCGTCTGGATGTATCGACTCGATACATCAGCTCGGCATAATTCACAGCGGTGGACCACTGGTAGTCGCGGAAGGGGCGGGGGATGAGCAGGCGTTCCGGCGTTCTGGAGTTCGCCGTCCTGGGCCTGTTGCGCGAATCCCCCATGCACGGGTACGAGCTGCGCAAGCGGCTCAACACCTCGCTCGGGGTCTTCCGTGCCTTCAGCTACGGCAGCCTGTATCCCTGCCTCAAGACGCTGGTCACCAACGGCTGGTTGATCGAGGAGACGGCCGGCGCCTCCGAGGACGCCCCCACGACCGCCGGCCGGGTGGTGCCCCCGGCCGCCGCGCTCGGGGGACGACGGGCGAAGATCGTCTACCGCCTGACGGCTGAGGGCAAGGAGCGCTTCGAGGAGTTGCTCTCCCACACCGGGCCCGACGCCTGGGAGGACGAGCACTTCGGCGTTCGCTTCGCCTTCTTCGGTCAGACCTCGCGTGACGTGCGGATGCGTGTGCTGGAAGGGCGGCGCAGCCGCCTGGAGGAGCGCCTGGAGAAGATGCGGGCCTCGCTGGCGCGCACCCGCGAACGGCTCGACGACTACACGCTGGAGCTCCAGCGGCATGGCATGGAGTCGGTGGAGCGCGAGGTGCGCTGGTTGAACGAGCTGATTGAAAGCGAACGGGCAGGGCGCGAACAGCGCCAGCCCGAGCAGGACACATCGCACGACACGGGCGGCCTGCCCCGGCACCGGGGTGGTACCCGGCCGGACCCGTCCGACGATACGACCAAGTGAGGCCCTGCACTCCGCAGGGCTTCGTCGAATACACACAGGGAGCAACCGGAATGGGTTCGGTTCGCGTAGCCATCGTTGGCGTGGGCAACTGCGCCGCCTCGCTGGTCCAGGGCGTCGAGTACTACAAGGACGCCGACCCGGACAGCCGCGTCCCGGGTCTGATGCACGTGCAGTTCGGCGAGTACCACGTGCGGGACGTCGAGTTCGTGGCTGCCTTCGACGTGGACGCCAAGAAGGTCGGGCTGGACCTCGCGGACGCGATCGGCGCCAGCGAGAACAACACCATCAAGATCTGTGACGTGCCGCAGAGCGGCGTCACCGTCGAGCGCGGCCACACCCACGACGGCCTGGGCAAGTACTACCGCGAGACCATCGACGAGTCGCCCGAGGCGCCCGTCGACATCGTGTCGATCCTCAAGGACCGTCAGGTCGACGTCCTCGTGTGCTACCTGCCGGTGGGCTCCGAGGCCGCCGCCAAGTACTACGCGCAGTGCGCCATCGACGCCAAGGTCGCCTTCGTCAACGCGCTGCCGGTCTTCATCGCGGGCACCAAGGAGTGGGCCGACAAGTTCACCGAGGCCGGCGTGCCGATCGTCGGTGACGACATCAAGTCCCAGGTCGGCGCGACCATCACGCACCGCGTGATGGCCAAGCTGTTCGAGGACCGGGGCGTCATCCTGGACCGCACGATGCAGCTCAACGTCGGCGGCAACATGGACTTCAAGAACATGTTGGAGCGCGAGCGCCTGGAGTCCAAGAAGATCTCCAAGACGCAGGCCGTCACCTCGCAGATCCCCGACCGCGAGCTGGGCGAGAAGAACGTCCACATCGGCCCGTCGGACTACGTGGCCTGGCTGGACGACCGCAAGTGGGCGTACGTCCGCCTGGAGGGTCGCGCCTTCGGTGACGTCCCGCTGAACCTGGAGTACAAGCTCGAGGTCTGGGACTCCCCCAACTCGGCCGGCGTGATCATCGACGCGCTGCGCGCCGCGAAGATCGCCAAGGACCGTGGCATCGGTGGCCCGATCCTGTCCGCCTCCTCGTACTTCATGAAGTCGCCGCCGGTGCAGTACTTCGACGACCAGGCGCGGGAGAACGTCGAGAAGTTCATCAAGGGCGAGGTCGAGCGCTAAGCACTCCCACTCGGCACCCTCAGCGCGTGGCCCCCGGGGACGATTCCTCGGGGGCCCGCGCGCTGTGTGAAGCTGTGGGCCATGCCCGTTGTGCGAGGTCTGCGCGTACTCCTGCGGATCGGCGACTTCCGCCGACTGCTCACGGTCCGGCTGCTCTCCCAGGGGGCCGACGGCGTCTTCCAGGTGGCGCTGGCCTCTCATGTCGTCTTCTCACCGGAGAAGCAGACCTCGGCGACGGCTATCGCCTCCGCCATGGCCGTACTGCTTCTGCCCTACTCCCTGCTCGGCCCGTTCGCCGGCGTCCTCCTGGACCGCTGGCGGCGCCGCCAGGTGCTGCTGTACGGGAACCTGGCCCGGGTCGTACTGGCCACGGGCACCGCCGCGCTGATCGTCGCGGAGGTGCCGGACGGACTCTTCTACGCCTCGGCCCTCACCGTCACCGCCGTCAACCGCTTCGTGCTGGCCGGACTCTCGGCCGCGCTGCCGCGCGTGGTGAGCACCGACGAGCAGCTCGTCCTCGGCAACTCCCTCTCCCCGACGGCCGGCACGCTCGCCGCCACCGCGGCCGGTGGCCTGGCCTTCGTGGTCCGCCTCGCCGCACCCGCCGGCGCGGCATCGGACGCGCTCGTCGTCCTGCTCGGCTCCGCCCTCTACCTCTGCGCGGCCCTGGCCACCCTGCGCATGCCACGCGACCTCCTGGGCCCCGACCCGGAACGCCTCCCACCCCGGGCCATGGAGGCACTGTTGAGCACCGCACGCGGCCTGCTCACCGGCCTACGTCACCTCACCGCGCGCCCCACGGCCGCTCGGGCGCTGTACGCCGTGACGCTCATGCGGTTCTGCTACGGGGCCCTCACGGTGATGGTCCTCATGTTGTGCCGGTACGCCTGGAGCGACAACGACTCCGACGGCCTGGCGCTGCTGGGGCTGGCGGTGGGCATCTCCGGCGTGGGGTTCTTCGTCGCCGCGCTGTGCACTCCCTGGGCCGTCGCACGTCTCGGCCCGCTGGGCTGGGTGGCCGTCTGCGGTGTGGTGGCGGCCGTTCTGGAGCCCGCGCTGGGACTGCCCTTCGCCTCAACCCCCATGATGGTCGCGGCCTTCGTGCTCGGGTTCACCACACAGGGCGCGAAGATCGCCACGGACACCGTGGTGCAGTCGAGCATCGAGGACGCCTACCGGGGCCGGGTCTTCTCGCTCTACGACGTGCTCTTCAACGTCGCCTTCGTGGCCGCCGCCGGAGTGGCGGCCCTCATGCTGCCGCCCGACGGCACCTCGACGGCGCTGGTCCTGACCGTGTCCGCGCTCTACGTGCTCGCGGTGAGCCTGGTCGTGTTTCACGTGAAACACGACCGTCCCGCGGTTTCACGTGAAACCGAGCGCCGTTTCACGTGAAACAAAGCACGCTGAACCGCAGCGGCTCCCGTACGCCGTCCAGCGTGCGGGAGCCGCGTTCACACCGGCGCCTCAGTCCTGGGCGGCCCACCACTCCTTGAGCGCCGAGATCGCGGCCTCGCGCCCCATCGGACCGTGCTCCATCCGTAGGTCGAGCAGGTGCTTGTACGCCTTGCCCACCTGCGGCCCCGGGGGCACGTCCAGGATCCGCATGATCTCGTTGCCGTCGAGGTCGGGCCGGATCGCGTCGAGCTCCTCCTCCTTGCGCAGCCGCGTGATCCGCTGCTCCAGCCCGTCGTACGCCTGGGACAGCGTGGCCGCCTTGCGCTTGTTGCGGGTCGTGCAGTCGGAGCGGGTCAGCTTGTGCAGCTGGTCGAGCAGCGGTCCCGCGTCACGCACGTACCGGCGCACCGCCGAGTCCGTCCACTCACCCATCCCGTAACCGTGGAAGCGCAGGTGCAGTTCGACCAGCCGGGAGACGTCCTTGATCAGCTCGTTGGAGTACTTGAGCTTGGTCATCCGGGCCTTGGTCATCTTGGCGCCGACGACCTCGTGGTGATGGAAGGAGACCCGGCCGTCCGACTCGAAGCGCCGCGTCTTGGGCTTGCCGATGTCGTGCAGCAGCGCGGCGAGCCGCAGCACCAGGTCCGGGCCCTCCTTCTCCAGGGCCATGGCCTGCTCCAGCACGATGAGCGTGTGCTCGTACACGTCCTTGTGCCGGTGGTGCTCGTCCCGCTCCAGGCGCAGCGCGGGCAGCTCGGGCAGGATGCGGTCGGCGAGCCCGGAGTCCACGAGCAGCTTGAGGCCCTTGCGGGGGTGTGGCGCCAGGATGAGCTTGTTGAGCTCGTCGCGCACCCGCTCGGCGGAGACGATCTCGATGCGGTCAGCCATGTCCTTCATGGCGGCGACGACCTCGGGGTCCACCTGGAAGTCGAGCTGGGCCGCGAAGCGGGCGGCGCGCAGCATACGCAGCGGGTCATCGGAGAAGGACTCCTGCGGCGTTCCCGGCGTGCGCAGCACCCGGGCGGCGAGGTCCTCCAGACCGTGGTGGGGGTCGATGAACTCCTTCCGCGGGAGCGCGACAGCCATGGCGTTGACGGTGAAATCTCGTCGGACGAGATCTTCCTCGATGGAGTCTCCGTAGGAAACGTCCGGCTTCCGTGAGGTCCGGTCGTACGCTTCCGAGCGGTACGTGGTGATCTCGATCTGAAAGCTCTGGTTCGCCCCGTCCTGGCCGGGCCCCTGCTTCTGACAGCCGACCGTGCCGAACGCGATTCCGACCTCCCAGACCGCGTCCGCCCACGGTCGCACGATCTTCAGCACCTGCTCGGGCCGGGCGTCCGTGGTGAAGTCCAGATCGTTGCCGAGCCGACCGAGCAACGCGTCCCGTACCGAGCCGCCGACCAGGGCAAGTGAGTGCCCGGCCTGCTGGAAGCGGGTGGCGAGATCGTCGGCGACGGGGGAGACCCGCAACAGTTCGCTCACCGCGCGGCGCTGCACCTGGCTGAGCTCGTGGGACGGCTGCGAGGTCTGGGTGTCATGGTTGGCGTTCGGCACAACAGAAAAGGGTACGTTGCCTGGCGACCGGCGGCCTCCCCGATGCGCGCGGGCCGGCCAGGCTGGCGTCGCCCGCCCTGTGGCGATCATGTGGAGCACTCCCCAGCACTTCGCCACATCGGATCTCGTTACCATGCGTGGACGCACAACCGACGACCACTGACGACGACGAGGGACGGGCGAGCGCGTGGCCGAGGCGGCAGAGCTCCAGGGGACGACTTCTGCTCCTGCCCGACGATGGCTGCGGCGTGCCACGGCACTGCTGGCCGCCGTCCCCCTCCTCGCGGGTCTGGTCCACGTCACGGCGCCCTCCGAGGCCGCCGCCGCTCCCAAGCCCACGGGCTCGCACACGGTGGACGTGGCGATCGACTCGCTGACCCCCGCGACGCCCACCGGCGACGACACCCTCTCCATCAAGGGGACGGTCACCAACAAGGGCGGCACGGCCATCAGCGACGCGCACGTCGGGCTGCGGCTCGGTTCGGTGATGCGGGGCCGCAGCGCCATCGACACGGCGGCCACGCGAACCGGCTACTTCCCGGGCGCCGACGGGGTCGAGATCGACAGCAGGTACGCGAGGAGGGTCGGCAAGCTGCCCGCCGGCGGCAGCCAGGACTTCAGCCTCGCCGTGCCACTCGGTCAGCTGGCGCTGAGCCAGGACGGCGTCTACCAGATCGCCGTCTCGCTCGTGGGCGAGACGCCCGACCAGCCCGCCTACCCCCGGGTCCTGGGCATCCAGCGGACGTTCCTGCCGTGGCAGACCACCCCGCCGGGGAAGAAGACCAAGCTCAGCTTCCTGTGGCCGGTCGTCTCCAGCACGCAGATCACCGCCCGCACCAAGGCCGACGACCAGCAGACGCCCATCTTCCGCAGCGACGACCTGGCCAAGGAGCTCGCGCCGGGCGGTCGGCTCCAGCAGATCGTCGCACTGGGCAAGGACCTGCCCGTCACCTGGGTGCTCGACCCCGACCTGCTCGCCACGGTGGACGCGATGACGCGGGCGTACGAGGTGCAGGACGGGGAGGGGACCACGGCGGGGCGTGGCCAGAACGTCGCCCGCCAGTGGCTGGCCACCCTGGACAAGACGGTGGAGGGGCACGAGGTGGTGGCCCTGCCGTTCGCCGATCCCGACCTGGCCTCGCTGGCCCACCGCGGCAAGGTCGTCTCCGGCACGCTCGGCCACCTCAAGCCGGCCACCGATCTGGCCTCGCGCACGGTGGAGTCCATCCTCCAGGTCAAGCCCAGGACCGACTTCGCCTGGCCGGTGGACGGCGCCATCGACGCCTCGATCGTCGACGTCGCGACCTCGGCGGGCGCCCACCACGTCATCGCCCGCGGCGACAGTCTCCGGGAGAGCGACCAGCTCCCCTACACCCCCACCGCCGCCCGCCCCATCGGCGGTGGCACCACGGCCATCGTCGCCGACGCCCGCCTCTCGACGGTCTTCGAGGGCGACATGTCGCGGGCCGAGAACTCCACGCTGGCCATCCAGGAGTTCCTCGCCCAGACGCTGATGATCACCCAGCAGACGCCGGAGCGGCAGCGCAGCATCGTCGTCGCTCCGCCGCGTATGCCCACCGCCAACCAGGCCCAGGCCATGGCCACCGCGCTCGGCGGGCTTGAGTCGCGGCGCTGGAGCGAGCCGCAGAACCTGGGCGAGGCGGCCAGGGCCAAGCCCGACCCGGCGGCCAACCGGCGCGTCCCGGGTCGCGGCGCGTACCCGAAGTCGCTGCGCGGCCGGGAGCTGCCGACCTCCGCCTTCTCCCAGATACAGCAGACGCAGCGCGCCCTGGACCGCTTCCGCAAGGCCCTCACCGTCGAGGAGCGGGTCGTCCCCCCCTTCACCACCGCGATCATGCGGGACATGTCCACCTCCTGGCGCCGCGACCCCGGTGGCGCCAGGGCCTTTCGCGACGACGTGACCGACCACCTCCAGAAGCTCACCGAGCAGGTCGGCATCATCCAGAAGTCGCCGGCCACCCTCTCCGGGCGCAGCGCCACCATTCCCGTCACGGTCAAGAACGAGCTCGTGCAGGGCGTGGACGGTCTGCGCCTGGTGCTCACCTCCAGCCAGCCGCTGCGCCTCAAGGTCAGCGATCCACAGGAGATCAGGATCGACGGCGGGCACAGCCAGTCGGTGAAGTTCGAGGCGTCCGCCCGCGCCAACGGCCGCACGACGATCGTCGCGCAGCTGTTCACCGAGGACGGCCAGCCCTACGGCGCCCCCATGACCTTCGAGGTCAACGTCACCTCGATCACCTCGACTGTGATACTGGTCATCGCGGTCGGTGTGCTGCTCCTCGTCCTGGCGGGCATCCGGATCTACGTGAAGCGCAAGCGTTCCGGACCGGGCCTCGCGGACCCCGGCGACAAGCCGGGCGGCACCGACCCGGATTCGGCGCCCGGCCCGCGTTCCGACCCGCGGAACGGACCCGCGACGCCCACCGAAACAGGCCCCCAGGCCCCTACGCAGCCGAGTGACCCGTCTTCGGACACCGGATCGCAAAGCACTGGCCCATCCGGCTCAGGTGAGAAAGTGGACCGTTGAGGAATGGTGGGGCCACACGGCCGCGGACGATGAGGTGGGGTAGCGATGAACGCGCCGTACAACGGTGACCGCGACCGTGACGCGGGCGCGGACCCCGCGGGTCAGCAGTCCGGCTACCCGTCCGGCGCCTCCGCACACGACCCCTCGTACGCCCCCACCTACCACCAGCCGTCCTACCCGCAGGACCCGTACATCCCCGACCCGTACGCCCAGGACGCCTACACGCAGGCGTTCTACCAGCAGCCTTACGTCACGGGCTCCTTCCCCGTCTACACCGACGAGGCGTACCAGCAGTACGCGCCCCAGAGCGAGCCCTCCTACCCGCAGGACCCGTACGCCCAGGGCGGCTACGGCCAGCAGGGCTACGCGCAGGACGGCTATGCCCAGGACGGGTACGCGCAGTATTCGTACCCGCAGCACGATCCGCAGGCCCAGGGCGGCGACGCGTTCTACGACCAGCAGGCGCACCAGCCGCCCGGGGCGGCCGACCCGACCCAGCACCTCTACCACCAGCCGCCCCCCGAACAGCAGCCGCCCGATCCCAGAGTGTGGGCCCCGACCCCCGCCCCGGAGCCCGACGGCGCCTCGCGTTACCTGCCCTACGGCGACAACGGCGCCAACAACCAGTACGTGGGCGTGGACGACCTGATCAGCCAGGGCGCGGACGAGCGCCCTGAGCCCGACGCCTTCGCGCACCTCTTCCGTGACCAGCAGCCGTACGAACCGCCGCGCCCCGGACAGCAGGGTCAGGGCGGCTACGACCCGTACGGCCAGCAGCCGGCGCAGGCCGACTACGGGCAGGGCCAGCAGCAGTACCCCCAGCAGGGCGGCTCCTACCCCCAGCACGGGGGGCAGGGCCAGCACGCCCAGCAGGCGGGATACGACCAGCAGGCCCAGCAGCCCCAGTACTACCAGCAGGCGCCGTACGACCAGAGCGCCCAGCAGGCCCCGTACCAGCAGCAGGGCCCCGACCCGCGCGCCCACCAGCAACCGCGCGCCCCGCACGGGCGCCATCACCGGCCCGCGCCACCCGGCGCCCCCGGAGCGCCGGCGGGGCCGACCCCGAGCCCGGGCACCGACGCCACCGTGATGCTGGGCTCGCCGGCGGCGGCGCAGGCCGCGGCGAAACGTGGCGGCAAGGCGTCCAGTCTGCTCAAGTCCAGCGCCCTGATGGCCGCCGGCACCATGGTCTCCCGGCTGACCGGCTTCGTCCGGCAGGTGATGATCGTCGCGGCGCTCGGCGCCGCGACCCTCGGCGACACCTACACCGTCGCCATGACCCTGCCCACGATGATCTTCTTCCTCACCGTCGGCGGCGGCCTCAACTCCGTCTTCGTGCCGCAGCTCGTGCGCGCCATGAAGGAGGACGCGGACGGTGGTGTGGCCTTCGCCAACCGCCTGCTGACCATCGTCATCGTCATCCTGATCGGCCTCACCGCCGTCTCGGTCTTCGCGGCGCCGCTGTTCATCCACATGATGTCCCCCGAGATCGCGGGCGACCCGGCGGCCGACGAGGTGGCGGTCACCTTCGCCCGCTACTGCCTGCCCACGATCTTCTTCATGGGCGTGCACGTGGTGATGGGCCAGATCCTCAACGCGCGCGGCAAGTTCGGCGCGATGATGTGGACGCCGGTCCTGAACAACATCGTCATCATCGCCACGTTCGGCATGTTCATCTACGTCTACGGGTCGGCCAGCAAGTCCGAGTTCGGTGTCACCACGATCCCCGCCGAGGGGATCCGCCTGCTCGGGGTGGGCACTCTCCTCGGGCTCACCGTCCAGTCGCTGGCCATGATCCCGTACCTGCGCGAGGCGGGCTTCCGGTTCCGGCCGCGCTTCGACTGGCGTGGCCACGGGCTCGGCAAGTCCGCGAAGCTGGCCAAGTGGACCGTGCTGTTCGTCCTGGCCAACCAGGCCGGCGTCATCGTCGTCACCCAGCTCGCCACCGGTGCCGGCTCCGCCGCCGCCGACCAGGGCTACCCCGGCACCGGCATCCTCGGCTACTCCAGCGCCCAGCTCATCTGGGGCATGCCGCAGGCCATCATCACCGTCTCGGTCATGGCCGCGCTGCTGCCCCGGCTCTCCCGGGCCGCCCACGACGGCGACGTGGGCGCCGTCCGCGGCGACATCTCGCAGGGCCTGCGCACCTCCGCCGTGGCCATCGTGCCCATCGCCTTCGGCTTCGTGGCACTCGGCATCCCGATGTGCACCCTGCTCTTCGGCTCCTCCGGCGTCGAGGCCGCCCGCGCGATGGGCTACATCCTGATGGCCTTCGGCCTGGGCCTGATCCCCTTCTCCGTGCAGTACGTCGTCCTACGTGGCTTCTACGCCTACGAGGACACCCGCACCCCCTTCTACAACACCGTCATCGTCGCGGCGATCAACGCGGCGGCCTCCGGGCTGTGTTACGTGCTGCTGCCCGCCCGCTGGGCCGTGGTCGGCATGGCCGCCTCCTACGGCCTGGCGTACGCGGTCGGCGTGGGCATCGCCTGGCGGCGGCTGCGCAACCGCCTGGGCGGCGATCTCGACGGTCGCCACGTGGTCCGCACGTACTCGCGCCTGTTCGGTGCCTGTGTGCCCGCCGCGGTCCTCGCCGGACTGACGGCCTACGCCGTCACCAACGCGCTTGGCAGCGGAATCGCCGGCTCGGTCGCCTCCCTCGTCGGGGGCGGGATCGTGCTTGTCGGGATTTTCTATATCGCGGCCAAACGCATGCGTATTCAGGAGCTGACCGCCATGGTCGGAATGGTTCGCGGGCGTCTCGGCCGCTGACCACAGCACAACCATCGCCCGCCACCGCGTGTCGTGCACGGTGGCGGACTGTGGGCACAATTGTCGTGGCCGTGGAACAGGCGCAACGGATGGGGAGGCAGGGAACGACGGTGGCGGACCGGAGTACGGCTGCCGTCGACGTGGCCGATAGCAGCGGCGGAAAGCCGCTGGCCGCCAAGGCGGACAAGGCCACGACCGACGAGGCTAAGGCCCAGCAGAGCAACAACACAGAGACCGTGCGCCCTGCCGACAAGGACAAGGGCGCATCGGCCGACACAAGTCCCCCCGAACTGCACAGCGGCCACAAACTCGCCAGACGCTACCGCCTGGAGGAGTGCGTCACCCGTCTGGACGGATTCAGTAGCTGGCGTGCCGTCGACGAGAAGCTACGCCGCGCCGTCGGCGTCCACGTCCTCCCCGCCGATCACCCCCGTGCGCGTCCCGTGCTGGCCGCCGCCCGCTCCGCCGCGCTCCTGGGCGACCCCCGCTTCGTCCAGGTACTGGACGCCGTCGAGGAGAACGACCTCGTCTACGTCGTCCACGAGTGGATCTCCGACGCGACCGAGCTGACCACGGTGCTCGCCGCCGGTGCGCTGGAGCCGCACGACGCCTACCAACTGGTCAGCCAGGTCTCCCAGGCCATGGCCTCCGCCCACCGCGAGGGACTGGCCCACCTGCGCCTGACCCCGAACTCCGTCCTGCGCACGGAGTCGGGCCAGTACCGCATCCGCGGCCTCGCGGTCATGGCCGCCCTGCGCGGCATCAGCGCCGAGCAGCCCCAGCGCACCGACACCGAGGCGATCGGCGCCGTGCTCTACGCCGCGCTCACCCAGCGTTGGCCGTACGAGAGCGACGCCCACGGCCTGGCCGGACTGCCCAAGGGCGTCGGCCTCATCGCGCCCGACCAGGTCCGTGCGGGAGTGCACCGGGGCCTGTCCGAACTGGCCATGCGCGCCCTCGTCAACGACGGTGCCACCGCTTCCCGGCAGGAGCTGCCCTGCACCACGCCGGAGGAGCTGGCCGCCGCCGTCGCCGAGATGCCGCGCGTCCGCCCGCCGGAGCCCTCGTTCACGGCCACCCCGGCCTACCAGCGCACCACCTACCAGCAGGGCGCCTACGCCCAGCCACCGGCCCGAGGCGGGGTAGGCGCGGCCCGGCTGGCCCCCGCGCCTCCGCCACCACCGCTGCAGAGCCGCGCCGGGCGCGCGCTCAAGTGGGCTGTCTCGGCGCTGCTGATCGCGGCCATCGGCCTCGGTAGTTGGCAGCTCGCGGACATCCTGCTGGAGAAGGAGGGCACCTCGGGCGACTCGGGTCGCCACCAGGGCGACAACGACGACGACCGCCCCAAGCGCCCCGCCGACAAGCCGCTGGCGATCGAGGGTGCCACCGAGTTCTCCCCGCTGGACTCACCGCTGGCGGCGGAGAAGGTCGCCGCCGCCGTCGACGAGCAGGCCGACACCGCCTGGATCACCAAGCGCTACGAGGGCTACGCCAACTTCGGCAACCTCAAGAACCGCATGGACGGCAGTGGCATCGTCGTCGACCTCGGCAGCGCCAAGGACGTCTCGCGCGTCCAGGTCGACTTCTACGCCCCCGGGCAGACGGTCGAGGTCCTCGCCGCCAGCCCCGAATCGTCCTCCCCCGCGGCGCTGACGGACTTCCCCCAGAAGCTCACCAAGCTCAGCAGGGCGGACAGCAAACTGGACGCCCCTCTCGACAAGCCCGTCCGAACACGATACGTACTGATCCACATCACCGAACTGCCCAGCGACGGCACGGCCGACGGCTACCGCGGGGGAATCTCGGAGATCAAGATCCGGGGGTGACCCGGAGAAGCGGCAGGCAGGCACGAGAGGGGGGCTCCCGTTGCAAGGCGCCGCGCACGGCGACGCGAACGACCGTGAGCTCCTCGCTCGCCATGTGGCGGGTGACCCCGACGCGTTCGGCGAGATCGTCCGACGCCACCGCGACCGCCTCTGGGCCGTGGCGCTGCGCACCCTGGGCGACCGCGAGGAGGCCGCCGACGCCGTACAGGACGCCCTGGTCTCCGCCTACCGGGCCGCCCACACCTTCCGGGGCCAGTCCGCCGTCACCACCTGGCTGCACCGGATCACGGTGAACGCCTGCCTGGACCGGGCTCGCAAGGCGGCCACCCGCAGGACCTCGCCGACCGACGACACCGAGCGCCTGGAGCAGCTCCTCGAACCCCAGGAGTCCGCCGAGGGGCCGGCCGAGCGCCAGGACCTGCACCGTGAACTTCTCCAGGCGCTGCGAACGCTCCCGGCCGAGCAGCGGGCGGCGCTGGTCCTCGTCGACATGCAGGGCTACCCCGTCGCGGAGGCGGCGAAGGTCCTGGGCGTACCCACCGGGACGGTGAAGAGCCGGTGCGCCCGAGGCCGCGCGCGTCTCCTGCCCCTGCTGTCCCACCTCCACCCGAAGGAGCGGGATAGCCCAGGTCCGCGCGGGGGAAGGAACCGGGCGCAGGGGACATCCGTCTCACCGCCGGCAGGACCGAACGACACAGATCCCGTGAAGGGCGGAGGTGGGCGAGCGTGACGTCGACGACCGACACGGACGAGCACCCTGAGGTCGCGGAAATCTCCGCCCTCAGCGAGGGAGTCCTCCCGCCCGACCGCGTCCGCCCCGTGCGCGAGCACCTCGCGGTCTGCTCGCTGTGCGCAGACGTCCAGGTCTCACTGGAGGAGATCCGTGGGGCACTGGGTACGCTGCCCGGCCCCGCGCGCATGCCTGCCGACATCGCCGGCCGGATCGACGCCGCCCTGGCCGCGGAGGCGCTGCTGGACGCCACCGCCGGTCGCCGCGACGACAGCGAGGCCGACTCCGTGGCGGCGGCCACGCTGGAGGCCGAGACCCTTCGCCCGGCCGCGAGCGCGACGGCGGACGAGAGCGACGCCGTTTCACGTGAAACGACGCCCGAGCCGCTCGCTGTTTCACGTGAAACATCCACCAGCGGCCCGAGCCGACCGCCCGGCCGCGCCCGCTCCGCCACGGGCCCCGGCCGCCAGAGCTCCAGCCCGCGCCTCCGGTCGGGTCGGCACTGGCGTAAGGCCCTGCTCGGTACGGCCTGCGCGGCTGCCGTGCTGGGCGTGGGCACCTTCCTCGTACAGAACGGCCCTGACGACGGGCCGGCCTCTCCGCAGCGGACCGCGGAGGGCGAGACCCGCGCCACGACGTTGACCGCCGCCAGTCTGGAGGGCACGGCACGGACGCTGCTCGCCGCGACCGAGAAGACTCGCCGGGGGCCACAGCCCTCTCAGGACGTGGGGACCAACACCTCGTCCAACGCCCCGCTGGGCACCACCGAGCCCTCCGTGCCCGCGTGCGTCCGGCAGGGCACCCAGCGCCTCGAGACGCCCCTGGCCGCGCGCAAGGACGTCTTCGGCGACAAGCCCGCCTACCTACTCCTCCTCCCGCACCCGGGTGACGACTCACGTGTCGACGCGTTCGTCGTGGACGCCACGTGTGTACGCGAGAGCCCCTCGCCGCCCGGTGCCGTCCTGCTCCAGCGCAGCCTCACGCGCGACTGAGCGTCGGGTCCCGCGCGCTGTCCGTGACGCGAACACGGGCGGAAGCCCGGGCATCCCGGGAATGCCGGGCCCGTAGTATCCGTTGGGTGAGATGGCAGCAGTTTTCCGGGAACGATCGCCGGTCGGTTGCTCCCCAATCCGTCGTCGGCAGAGACAAGGAAGACATCCCGTGAGCGACGTCCGCAACGTGATCATCATCGGTTCCGGGCCCGCCGGCTACACGGCCGCCCTCTACACGGCCCGAGCCGCGCTGAAGCCCTTGGTCTTCGAGGGTTCCGTGACCGCGGGGGGTGCGCTGATGAACACCACCGACGTGGAGAACTTCCCCGGCTACCGTGACGGCATCATGGGGCCGGACCTCATGGACAACATGCGGGCCCAGGCCGAGCGCTTCGGCGCGGAGCTGATCCCGGACGACATCACCGCGGTGGACCTCACCGAGGACATCAAGACGGTCACCGACTCCGCCGGCACCGTGCACCGTGCCAAGACCGTGATCGTCACGACCGGCTCGCAGCACCGCAAGCTGGGCCTCCCGCGTGAGGACGAGCTCTCGGGCCGCGGCGTCTCCTGGTGCGCCACCTGTGACGGGTTCTTCTTCAAGGACCAGGACATCGCCGTCATCGGCGGCGGCGACACCGCCATGGAGGAGGCGACCTTCCTCTCCCGGTTCGCCAAGTCCGTGACCATCGTCCACCGCCGGGACACCCTGCGCGCCTCCAAGGCCATGCAGGACCGCGCCTTCGCCGACCCCAAGATCTCCTTCATCTGGGACAACGAGGTCACCGACATCCACGGGGACAGCAGGCTCTCCAGCCTGACCCTGCGCAACCTCAAGACGGGCGAGGCCTCCGAGCTGCCGGCCACCGGTCTGTTCATCGCGATCGGCCACGACCCGCGCACCGACCTGTTCAAGGGCCAGCTCGACCTGGACGACGAGGGCTACCTGCAGGTCGAGGCCCCCAGCACCCGCACCAACCTGCCGGGCGTCTTCGCCGCGGGTGACGTCGTGGACCACACCTACCGTCAGGCGATCACCGCCGCCGGCACGGGCTGCTCCGCCGCCCTGGACGCCGAGCGCTTCCTGGCCGGCCTCGCGGACGACGAGCCGCCGGCCGCCGCCGTCTGACCCCCATACCCCTCCCGCCCCCGCATCATCGAAACGAGGAAATCGCCGTGGCTGGCACTCTGAAGCATGTGACCGACGCCTCCTTCGAAGAGGACGTCATCAAGAACGACAAGCCCGTGCTGGTGGACTTCTGGGCCGCGTGGTGTGGCCCGTGCCGCCAGATCGCCCCCTCCCTGGAGGCCATCGCGGCGCAGCACGGCGACAAGATCGAGATCGTCAAGCTGAACATCGACGAGAACCCGGCCGTGGCCGCCAAGTACGGCGTCATGTCCATCCCGACCATGAACGTCTACCAGGGCGGCGAGGTCGTGAAGACCATCGTCGGCGCCAAGCCGAAGGCGGCACTGGAGCGCGACCTGGCGGACTTCCTCGGCTAGTCGACGTCCGGCGCGACCGCGCCAGGTGCGTCGGGTGGGCCCGTTCCCTTCGGGGAGCGGGCCCACCCGCACGTTCACGGCCCTCTAGAGCGGACGCAGCGCCGGCTCCTTCTGTACGGCGCCCAGCAGCCGGTCCAGGGCCAGCTCCACGTCTTCCCTCCACGAGACCGTGGTCCGCAGCTCCAGCCGGAGCCGGGGGAAGCGCGGATGGGGTCGTACGGTCTTGAAGCCGACCCCCAGCAGATGGTTGGCCGGCAACACACAGGCGGGCTCCTCCCACCGCGCGTCCCCGAACGCCTCGACGGCCTTCACCCCGCGCCGCATGAGGTCCTTGGCCACCGCCTGCACCATGGCGCGGCCCAGCCCCTGGCCCTGGTAGCCGGGCATCAGATAGGCCGTCATCAGCTGCACGGCATCGGCGCTGACCGGGCTGGTGGGGAAGGCGGTGGAGCGCGGCACGTACGCGGGCGGCGCGTAGAGCACGAAGCCCACCGGCACCTCGTCCACATAGACCACCCGGCCGCAGGAGCCCCACTCCAGCAGCACCGCCGAGATCCACGCCTCCTTCTCGACCTCCGGGCGCCCGGCTCTGACCGCGGATTCGCCACTGACGGGGTCGAGCTCCCAGAACACACAGGCGCGGCAACGCTTGGGGAGATCGGTGAGGTTGTCCAGTGTCAGCGGTACGAGCCGACGCCCCATGTAGCCAGTCCTCGCTTCCCTCACCGGCCGCGACGCGCGGCCGACCCGCACCACGTTCCGAGCGAGGCGACCCACCGGGCCGCCGGCGCTCCCCACGGAACCCGTCTGCTGTCAGCCGCCCGAAGCGGTCCGCGTCCGCGTCGGCGCGCCACCCGTACGCATCGTAGCCACGAGCGGATTCCCCCGGTACCGCCCGCCACGCGCAGAGCGGGCCGTGCCCCGGTGGGGCACGGCCCGCTCTGACGGGACGCTACTCGGCGCCCGTGTCGCCCTTCGCGGCCTCGTCGTCCGTCGCCTGCTCCGCCGTGGCGTGCTGCTCCAGCACCCGGCCCTCGCCGGGCGCCAGGGTGCCGAGGATGCGGTCCAGATCGTCTATCGAGGCGAACTCGACCACGATCTTTCCCTTCTTCTGTCCGAGGTCGACCTTCACGCGGGTCTCGAAACGATCAGACAGCCGCGAGGCCAGATCCGTCAGCGCCGGCGAGACCCGGGCGCCGGCCCGTGGCCCCCTGGCCTTCGGCGTGCTGTTCGGCTGCGACCCCATCAGGGTCACGATCTCCTCCACCGCGCGCACCGAGAGCCCCTCGGCGACGATGCGGTGCGCCAGCCGGTCCTGCTCTTCCGAGTCCTCGACCGACAGCAGCGCCCGCGCGTGCCCCGCCGAGAGCACTCCGGCCGCCACCCTCCGCTGCACCGACGGCGACAGGCGCAGCAGTCGCAGCGTGTTGGAGACCTGTGGGCGCGAACGACCGATGCGCTCGGCCAGTTCGTCATGCGTGCAGTTGAAGTCCTTGAGCAACTGGTCGTAGGCCGCCGCCTCTTCGAGAGGGTTGAGCTGGGCGCGGTGCAGGTTCTCCAGCAGCGCGTCCAGCAGCATCTTCTCGTCGTCGGTGGCTCGAACGATGGCGGGGATCTTCGTCAGCCCCGCCTCGCGGCAGGCCCGCCAGCGCCGCTCGCCCATGATGAGCTCGTAGCGCTCCGGGCCCACCTGGCGTACGACGATCGGCTGGAGGAGGCCGACCTCCTGGATCGAGGTCACCAGCTCGGCGAGGGCGTCGTCGTCGAACTCGGTACGTGGCTGTCGGGCGTTGGCGGTGATGGAGTCCAGCGCCAGTTCCGTGAAGTACGCACCCAGACTGTCGCTCATCGACGTCAGGCGAGCGGCCTCCGCCGCGAACGCGTCCTCCGTTTCACGTGAAACGGGTGGCGTGGGAGCGCTCTCCGCCTCGGCCGGCCCTCCGGGTGGCAGCGTCGTCACCTTCGCCGCCGCCACGCCCCGCTCGGGCGGCAGCACCGGAACCGCCGTGGGTGAGGCCGCGCCGACACCCATCGCGGGCAGCGACGGGCCGTCCGCGCTCTGCGGGGCGGCGGGAATCAGCGCACCGAGTCCGCGGCCCAGTCCTCTCCGTCGCTCAGTCACTGCATCCCCTCCGACATGGTGTGCTGGTCAAGCTGTGGGTTCTCACGCGGTACCGCGTGCGCGTGCTGTCCGTCGTAGTAGACACCGACGCCGCGCATCGCGATCTCTCGGGCCGCCTCAAGGTAGGAGAGCGCCCCGCTCGAACCGGGATCGTAGGTGAGGACCGTCTGTCCGTAGCTCGGGGCCTCGGAGATCCGCACGGATCGAGGAATGCTCGTACGCAGCACCTCATTGCCGAAGTGGCTGCGCACCTCGTCGGCCACCTGGGAGGCCAGCCGCGTCCGGCCGTCGTACATGGTCAGCAGGATCGTCGAGACGTGGAGCTTGCGGTTCAGATGTCCGCGCACCAGCTCCACGTTCCGCAGAAGCTGCCCCAGCCCCTCCAGCGCGTAGTACTCGCACTGGATGGGGATGAGCACCTCCGCGCCCGCCACTAGCGCGTTGACCGTCAGCAGGCCCAGCGAGGGCGGGCAGTCGATGAGGATGTAGTCCAGCGGCTGCTCGTACGCCAGGATGGCGCGCTCCAGCCGGCTCTCCCGGGCCACCAGCGAGACCAGCTCGATCTCCGCGCCGGCCAGGTCGATGGTCGCCGGGGCACAGAACAGCCCCTCGACATCGGGCACCGGCTGCACGACGTCGGACAGCGGCTTGCTGTCGACCAGGACGTCGTAGATCGAGGGCACCTCGGCGTGGTGGTCGATACCCAGTGCCGTGGAAGCGTTGCCCTGCGGGTCCAGGTCGATGACGAGCACCCGGGCGCCGTGCAGTGCGAGGGAGGCCGCCAGGTTCACGGTCGTCGTGGTCTTACCGACGCCGCCCTTCTGGTTGGCGACCACCATCACCCGGGTCTGGTCGGGGCGGGGAAGGCCCTCGCCCGCGCGCCCCAGCGCCGCTACGGCAAGCTGTGCCGCGCGGCCGACGGGTGCGGAGGCGTCGCCCTCGTACGCGGGGGCGGCATCCATCGGGGGAGGCGTTTCACGTGAAACGTCCTCCCCCGGGGCCGGGTGGCCCGGGGAGGGCTCAGCGGTACGGGGACCGGGGACCGGTTCGGTCATCGGCCCCGCGATGTTGGCGTCGGACCGCAAGGATTCACCCTCCTCGACATCAGGCTCGCAATGAACAGAGCCTGCCATGCTTTCGGGGTTGGGAACCAGCGAGGCCCCTTCTCCTGTGGATGAATCGGCTCTCATGCGGGGCCGAGGGTCACGTGGCGCGGCAGCCGCACGACCGCGGCTGATGATTCCATGCAGCAGGGAACGACGTTTCACGTGAAACACGATGCATGCGTGCACCCATCGGGCCGCTCCGACACTCCGATATGCGTACTCTTGGCAGCTTGTATGGAGCACTGCCCGAAGTGTCCGCCACTACGCGCTGGCGCGGCTCAGGCCGCTGGAGAGCTCACGAACCGCTCCCCGCCTACCCGGACCTCAGCGACGCCGCCGTGGCCCCTTACGGGCCGCCTTGGCCCGCTTGGCGGCGAAGCGCACGCCCCCGGGGCTCTCGCCCACCTCGACCCGTACCACGGTGGACAGCGGATCGACGATCCCCTCCCCGACCTGGAGCACCGAGGTCTCCACCACGCCGAGCTTGCTCAGGGCGGCGCGGGCGGCCTTGAGCTCCTCCTCCGCGGTGTCGCCCTTGAGCGCGAGCATCTCTCCGTACGGACGCAGCAGCGGCACGCCCCAGCCGGCCAGCCGATCCAGCGGGGCCACGGCGCGGGCGGTCACCACGTGCACGGGCGGGAGCTTGCCCAGCACCTCCTCGGCGCGACCTCGCACCACCGTGACGTGGTCCAGGCCGAGCAGTTCCACGACCTCCTGCAGGAAGTTGGTCCGGCGCAGCAGCGGCTCCAGCAGAGTGATCCGCAGGTCCGGTCGGGTGAGGGCGAGCGGAATGCCCGGCAGCCCGGCCCCGGAGCCCACGTCGCAGACCGTGACGTCCTCGGCCACCGCCTCCGAGAGCACGGCGCAGTTCAGCAGGTGCCGCTCCCACAGTCGCGGGACCTCACGCGGCCCGATCAGACCGCGCGTCACCCCCATATCGGCCAACAGCTCGGCGTACCGCACCACCTCCGGAAAGCGGTCGCCGAACACCTCCCGCGCCGCCTCCGGCGCTGGGGGAAGTCCCTCCGCTGCCTCCGCCACGAGGGTCCGTCCTTCCTCTCGACATGCCGTTGCCCTTGCTGACAAGCACCGGCCCCGCCTGCGTGCAGACGGGGCCGGACGTACGGTGTGCCTCCCGGGCGCTCGGCCCGGGGCGGACTCACCAGATCACGCGGGGAGTACGACCACCCGGCGCTCGGGCTCCTCACCCTCAGACTCGCTCCGCAGGCCCGCCGCCGCCACCGCGTCGTGCACCACCTTGCGCTCGAAGGGCGTCATCGGTTCGAGCTTGACCGGCTGGCCGCTGCCCTTGGCCTCTTCCGCGGCCTTGGCGCCCAGCTCCGAGAGCTCGGTGCGCTTGCGCGCCCGGAAGCCCGCGATGTCCAGCATGAGCCTGCTGCGGTCGCCGGTCTCCCGGTGCACCGCGAGCCGGGTCAGCTCCTGCAGCGCCTCCAGCACCTCGCCGTCGCGGCCGACCAGCTTCTGCAGGTCGCGGCTGGTCGAGTCGCTGATGATCGACACCGCGGCGCGGTCCGCCTCGACATCCATGTCGATGTCGCCGTCGAGGTCCGCGATGTCCAGCAGACCCTCAAGGTAGTCGGCCGCGATCTCGCCCTCCTGCTCCAGGCGAGTCAGGGTGTCGACACCCTCGGCCGGGGTGGTGCCTTCCGTCACGGATGGACTCCTTCTTACTTCTTGGATGGGTGCTTCGGGCCGCGCTGGCCCTTGCGCTGCCCGGACTTGGCGTTACGCGAGGAACCGGAGGCGGAACTGCCGGTCGTCTTGCCGGGCTGCGCCCCCTTCTTGCCCTTGTCCAACGACGGCTTGTCGGCTTCCGCTCCCGACGTCGCAGCGGAGTCCTTCGCGCCACCGGCCTGGGCCGTGGCCCTGGCGCGGCCCTGGCCACGCGCGCCCTTGGCCCCACCCTGCTGGGCCGTCGCGGCGGGCTGGGGCTTCGCGCCGGGCGTCTTGGGACCGGCCGGCGTCACCCCCGACTGGCGCTGGGCCTTGGTCTGCTTCTTGGGCTGCTGTCGGTTGGCCCGCGCCGTCTCGACGGCCTGGCGTGCCTCGACGACCTCGGGGTCCTCCTTCAGCTTGCCCTTCGCGCGCAGTCGCTCCTGGCGCTTGGTGAAGGCGACGCTGCCGGGGGTGGGGTTGCGGCGGATGATGTACATCTGCTGTCCCATGGTCCACACGTTGGTGGTCAGCCAGTAGACGAGGACACCGACGGGGAAGTTGATGCCGAAGACGGCGAACATGATCGGGAAGATGTACATCAACATCTTCTGCTGCTGCATGAACGGCGTCTTGACCGTGAGGTCGACGTTCTTCGTCATGAGCTGACGCTGGGTGAAGAACTGCGACGCCGACATCAGGATGATCATGGTGATCGTGACGACGCGGACGTCGGTGAGCGAGGCGCCCAGGCCCTCGACCTTGGAGGCGCTGCTCATGAACTTCACGGACAGCGGGGCACCGAAGATGTGCGCCTCACGGGCGCTGTCCACCAGGCCCTGGTCGATCGAGCCGACCGGGTGGTTGTTCGCGATCTTGTTGAGCACCTGGTAGAGCGCGATGAAGAACGGCGACTGCGCCAGGATCGGCAGGCAGCTGGAGAGCGGGTTGGTGCCCGTCTCCTTGTAGAGCTTCATCATCTCTTCGGACTGGCGCTGCTTGTCGCTCTTGTAGCGCTCCTGGATCGCCTTCATCCGGGGCTGCAGGGCCTGCATGTTCCGCGTCGCCTTGATCTGCTTCACGAAGAGCGGGATCAGGCAGATGCGGATGAGCACCACCAGCGAGACGATCGACAGGCCCCACGCCCAGCCGCTGTTCTTGTCGAAGACGAGGCTGTACAGCGAGTGGAACTGGACGATGATCCAGGAAACGACTTCATAGAGAGGACCGAGGATCGTGTCCACGAATCAGGCTCCTTGGGCGTTGGGCTGAGTCTCAGGCTGCGCGGTGGGCTCGGCGGCGGAGTGCCCACGCAGACGGCTCCGCAGCCACTGGTGCCACACCGGGCGCTTCCGGGCGGGGACGTGGTCGACACCTCCGTGCGACCACGGGTTGCAGCGCAGGATGCGCCAAGCCGTCAGCGCCGTGCCCTTTACTGCGCCGTGCACGTTGATGGCCGTGTAGCCGTAGTGCGAGCACGACGGGTAGTACTTGCAGACCGGGCCCAACATCGGGCTGATGGTCCACTGGTAGAGCTTGATCAACCACAGCAGCGGGTACTTCATCGCGGCACCCTCCCCTTGGTCTGACCCCCGAGTTTCGCCGAGGAGGTCTCGGGGGAGGCCCCACCCAGCAGGCGCCGTAGCGCGGCGTCGAGATCGCGGGCCAGTTGATCGTGGTCCGCCTCGCCCGCGCCGGACAGCGCCCGTACGACTACCAGGCTACCGGGGGGGAAGTGGTCGAGCCGATCGCGCATGAGATGGCGCAACCGGCGCTTCACCAGGTTTCGGGTGACGGCGTTGCCGACCGCTTTGCTGACGACGAAACCCGCACGCACCTGGGGAGCGATCTCCCCAGGTGGGTGCGGGTCCGATGTACCGCTTCGAAGGTGCACGACAAGGAGCGGGCGCCCGGCCCTGCGTCCTCGGCGTACCGCGGTCGCAAAGTCCTCGCGCCGCCTCAGCCGATGCTCGGTAGGCAGCACGTCATGACCTGTTGAGGTCAGGCGGACAGGCGGGCGCGACCCTTGCCACGGCGGGACGCGAGAATCGCGCGGCCGGCGCGGGTACGCATACGCAGCCGGAAGCCGTGGGTCTTCGCGCGGCGGCGGTTGTTCGGCTGGAAGGTGCGCTTGCTCACTCGGGGGCTCCAGAAATGAATCGTGTGACGGCGGGACATCGCCTGGCTGTCACCGTGCGCCCACGAGAAGCTCGTATACGCCCGATTGCACCGCTTCTTCACCACGGTTCGTGGATGTATGCCCATCGGAGGCAGGCGGCAGCAGCCATCGACAACTCGACCTGGTTACGGTACGCGCGGCTACGCCATCCGGTCAAACCAGCACGGGCGTAGCGCTCCACCGCCACCGTATACCGGGCCGCCAGGGCACGGTGCGGCGGTGCATGGCACATTTGTACACACCCTGTGGACAACGACTTGAACCACGCGCGTCGGCCTGACTACCGTGGCGGAACTCCGAATCCTTCCCGCACGTCCCAAGAACCACGCATTCGTGGGACCTGTCGGCGTCCCCCTCCGAGTGAGTGAGTGAGCGTGCCCTGTGGCTGACGTACCTGCCGATCTTGCCGCAGTGTGGCCACGCGTGTTGGAGCAGCTACGCGGCGAGGGCAGAGGGCAGGGCGTCGAGGCCAAGGACGAGCACTGGATCAACCGCTGTCAGCCGCTGGCCCTGGTCGCCGACACCGCGCTGCTCGCGGTGCCCAACGAGTTCGCCAAGGGCGTGCTGGAGGGCCGGCTCGCGCCACTGATCAGCGACGCGCTCAGCCGCGAGTGCGGCCGTCCCATCCGCATCGCGATCACCGTGGACGACTCCAGGAACGATCCGGCCGCGCCGCCGCCCCCGGCACCCGCCCCGCACCACCACACGTCCACGCACCAGCCGCACGGCGGCCAGCAGTCCCGGTACACCGACGCACCGCGCGAGAGCTTCGACGCCCGGGACGGCTACGAGGCCCGCGAGAGCCGCCCCGGGCGCGAGGCGCGCGACGGGTACGACGGTGGCCGCGAGGGCTACGAGGCCCGCGACGCCTACGAGCCCTACGACACCAGGGACGGCTACGACAAGCGGGAGTCGTACGAGGGACGCGAGACGTACGACGGCCGCGAGGCGCGCGATGCCCGTGAGGGCTACGACGCGCGCGAGAGCCGGGACGGATACGACGCCCGAGAGGGGCGCGAGGCGCGGGAGGGCTACGAGACCCGCGACGGCTACGGCCGCCCCGGCGACGAGCTGCCCAGCGCCCGCCCCGCCTACCCCGACTACGCGCAGCAGCGCCCCGACCCCGGCGCCTGGCCGCGCTCCGGCGGCGCCGCGCCGCCCGACTCCCGTGGCGAGTACAACAACTGGCAGCAGCCCCGGCTGGGAGGCTTTGCGGACGCCGACCCGTACGCCCAGCGCGGCCAGCACCCCCAGCACGGGCCGCCCGCGCACGGCGGCCCGCCCTACGAGGCGCAGCGCCGCGACGTCGGCGACCTGCCCCGTTCCGGGCCGGGCGGTCAGAGTCCCGGGCACGGCGGCCCGGGGACGCCGACCGGTGCGCCGGGGCCGCTGGCCGCGCAGCCCGCTCCGGCGCCGGGCCCCGGCGAGCCCACCGCGCGGCTGAACCCGAAGTACCTCTTCGACACCTTCGTCATCGGCGCCTCCAACCGCTTCGCGCACGCCGCCGCGGTGGCCGTGGCGGAGGCGCCGGCCAAGGCGTACAACCCGCTGTTCATCTACGGGGAGTCAGGGCTCGGCAAGACGCACCTGCTGCACGCGATCGGGCACTACGCGCGCAGCCTCTACCCGGGGACCCGGGTGCGGTACGTGAGCTCGGAGGAGTTCACGAACGAGTTCATCAACTCCATCCGCGACGGCAAGGCGGACGCGTTCCGCAAGCGGTACCGCGACATGGACATCCTGCTCGTGGACGACATCCAGTTCCTGGCGAGCAAGGAGTCGACGCAGGAGGAGTTCTTCCACACCTTCAACACGCTGCACAACGCCAACAAGCAGATCGTGCTGTCCTCGGACCGGCCGCCGAAGCAGTTGGTGACGCTGGAGGACCGGCTGCGCAACCGCTTCGAGTGGGGGCTGATCACCGATGTGCAGCCGCCCGAGCTGGAGACGCGGATCGCGATCCTGCGCAAGAAGGCGGTGCAGGAGCAGCTGAACGCGCCACCGGAGGTGCTGGAGTTCATCGCCTCCCGCATCTCGCGCAACATCCGGGAGCTGGAGGGCGCGCTGATCCGTGTGACGGCGTTCGCCAGCCTGAACCGGCAGCCGGTGGACCTGGGGCTGACCGAGATCGTGCTGAAGGACCTGATTCCCGGCGGCGAGGACGCGGCCCCGGAGATCACCGCCACCGCGATCATGGCCGCCACCGCCGACTACTTCGGTCACACCGTCGACGACCTGTGCGGGGCCTCCCGCAGCCGGGTCCTGGTGACCGCGCGGCAGATCGCGATGTACCTGTGCCGTGAGCTGACGGACCTGTCGCTGCCCAAGATCGGCGCGCAGTTCGGCGGGCGGGACCATACGACGGTGATGCACGCCGACCGCAAGATCCGGGCCCTGATGGCCGAGCGGCGCTCCATCTACAACCAGGTCACCGAGCTGACCAACCGCATCAAGAACGGCTGACGCCCACCCCGCTTCCCCACCACGACCGCGCGCGGCCCCCACCGGGGCGCCGTGCGCGCCGGCCTGCCCGTCTCAGCCGCTCGCCGCCTCCGCCGCCCGGCGCCTGGCGCGCTTCCTGTCCCCTGGTCGGGGGCGCCGCGCCCGGCCACCGCGCCGCGCCCGGCCACCACGCCGCGTCAGCCGGCCGCCCACGCCAGGACCTGGCCGCGTCCCCGGCGCCAGCCCGGCCCGGCTCTCCGTGGACAGTTCCCCCCTTCAGCAGGCCCGCGAGGCGCCTCTGGAGGGTCGGTGGGGCCACTTCGCGCTCGGAGGGGTGCGCGTCCGCGTGCGCTCACAGCGCTCCTGTCGTCGGATCGCGGGCGCCGTTTCGCGTTCATCGGCCGGTCCGGAAGCCGTCGTGGACCGGTCACGAGGCGGCCACGGCGGGGACATCCCGGAGGGGAGGTGTTCGATTACGAGGGTGGACACGGGTCTTCTCCACAGATGTGCGTACTTTTTCGCGTCCACAGGCTGGGGACGCCTGGACTGTCCCGAACCTGTCCACAGGCTGCCCCGATGAGGCAGGATCTGCCGAGGTCAGAGGCGTGTGGATTTGTGGCAAACCGTCATCCACAGGCTGTGGACAAAAAATCGTCCACAGGGCACCCGAGCCGGTTGTCCACCGCCTACCCACAGCTCACCCGGTCTTGTGCACAGCTTTCGCCGCCTTCTCCACACGGTTGTCCACTGTTCGGCAACGCGACACCCCCTCTCACCGACGCGAGTGAAAGGCGTCACACCGAGACCCCGGGTTGGGCTGTGGGGAACGTGGGTAAAACTGGGGACGCGGCTGGGGAGAAGTAGGGCTCCCCTGTGTATCGGGTGTGCAGAACTTTCGGTGGTCCACAGAGACCCCTGGTTATCCACTGCCACCGCCCACAGGGTCCGTGGATAAAAAACGCGGTGTGACCTGCGCAAAGGAAGTTATCCACGGTTTCCACAGGCCCTACTACTACGACTACACCTAGAGAGCTGGAAGTTCGTTTCGAAGTGGGGCCTGTGCACAACTCGGCTCCGGGGCGCTCTTCGCCCTCCGCTCCGACTTGACCCCGAGGCGCACTCGCTGTCGGTGGCGTGCGTCAGACTGGTCTCCGGCAATCAGCCGACGACGAAGGCCAGCAGGGCGAGTCAGCAACAGCAGGAGGCGGTTCCGGTGAAGATCCGGGTGGAGCGCGATGTACTCGCGGACGCAGTGGCCTGGGCAGCCCGCAGCCTCCCGGCCCGTCCGCCCGTCCCGGTCCTCGCGGGCCTGCTGCTGAAGGCGGAGGAAGGCGCGCTGAGCCTCTCCGGCTTCGACTACGAGGTCTCCGCCCGTGTCTCCGTCGAGGCCGACGTGGAGGAGGACGGCACCGTCCTGGTCTCCGGCCGGCTGCTGGCCGACATCTGCCGCGCCCTGCCGAACCGCCCGGTGGAGATTTCCACAGACGGTGTACGCGTCACCGTCGTCTGCGGCTCCTCGCGGTTCACCCTCCACACCCTGCCGGTGGAGGAGTACCCGTCGCTGCCCCAGATGCCCAGCGTCACCGGCACCGTCCCCGGTGAGGTCTTCGCCGCCGCCGCCGCCCAGGTCGCCATCGCCGCCGGTCGTGACGACACCCTCCCGGTGCTCACCGGCGTCCGCATCGAGATCGAGGGCGACCACGTCACCCTGGCCTCCACCGACCGCTACCGCTTCGCGGTCCGCGAGTTCCTGTGGAAGCCCGAGACCGCCGACCTGTCCGCCGTCGCCCTGGTGCCCGCCAAGACGCTGCAGGACACGGCCAAGTCCCTGACCAGCGGCGACACCGTGAGCATCGCCCTCGCGGGCTCCGGCGCCGGCGAAGGGCTGATCGGTTTCGAGGGCGCGGGACGGCGTACGACGACCCGGCTGCTCGAAGGTGACCTGCCGAAGTACCGCACGCTGTTCCCGACCGAGTTCAACTCCGTCGCGGTGATCGAGACGGCGCCGTTCGTCGAGGCGGTCAAGCGCGTGGCGCTGGTGGCCGAGCGCAACACCCCGGTGCGGCTCAGCTTCGAGCAGGGCGTGCTGATCCTGGAGGCCGGCTCCAGCGACGACGCACAGGCTGTGGAGCGCGTGGACGCGCAGCTGGAAGGCGACGACATCTCGATCGCCTTCAACCCGACCTTCCTGCTGGACGGCCTCAGCGCGATCGACTCGCCGGTGGCCCAGCTCTCGTTCACCACCTCCACCAAGCCCGCGCTGCTCAGCGGCCGGCCGGCCGTGGACGCCGAGGCGGACGAGGCGTACAAGTACCTGATCATGCCGGTGCGACTGTCCGGCTGAGGCACGGGCGGCCGGGTCGCGGGACGCTCCCGTGGCCCGACGGGCGGATCGCGCTCCGGTGGCTCAGAGTGAGCACGGAAGGCGGGTCGTCCGCGACGTCGGGCGACGCGGTTCCAGTCATCGGTGGGCGCCCCGGATGAGCGGCGGAGCCCACAGTCGTGCACGCGGGGCCGGGCGTAGGCTCGGCCGCGTTACCCAACGCACTCACTCCGGCAAGAAGGATTAGTGATGGAGCTCGGTCTCGTCGGTCTCGGCAAGATGGGCGGCAACATGCGCGAGCGCATCCGCCGCGCAGGCCACACCGTCATCGGATACGACCGCAACCCGGACCTCGCCGACGTGGCGGGCCTGGCGGAGCTGGTCGGCCAGCTCCAGGGGCCGCGCGTGGTGTGGGTGATGGTCCCCGCCGGGGCCGCCACCCAGTCCACGATCGACGAGCTCGGATCGCTGCTCTCCCCCGGTGACGTCGTCGTCGACGGCGGCAACTCGCGGTGGACCGACGACGAGAAGCACGCGGCGGAGCTGGCCGAGAAGGGCATCGGCTTCGTGGACTGCGGCGTCTCCGGCGGCGTGTGGGGCCTGGAGAACGGCTACGCGCTCATGTACGGCGGCGACCAGGAGCACGTCGCCAAGGTGCAGCCGATCTTCGACGCGCTCAAGCCTGGTGGGACAGCCGAGCGAAGCTCGTCCGACCAGGGTGGTGGGCGACGGGAGGGCGAGTTCGGCGCGGTGCACGCGGGCAAGGTCGGCGCCGGCCACTTCGCCAAGATGGTGCACAACGGCATCGAGTACGCCATGATGCAGGCCTTCGCCGAGGGCTGGGAGCTGCTGGAGGCGGTGGACTCGGTCACCGACGTCCGCGAGGTCTTCCGGAGCTGGCAGGAGGGCACGGTCATCCGGTCCTGGCTGCTGGACCTGGCCGTGCGCGCGTTGGACGACGACGAGCACCTGGCCAAGCTGCGGGGTTTCGCGCAGGACTCCGGGGAGGGCCGGTGGACCGTGGAGGCGGCCATCGACCACGCGGTGCCGCTGCCCGCGATCACCGCCTCGCTGTTCGCCCGCTTCAGCTCGCGGCAGGACGACTCGCCGTCGATGAAGATGATCGCCGCGCTGCGCAACCAGTTCGGCGGCCACGCGGTGACCAGCAGCACGGACAAGTGAGCGCGGGCGCGCCCGCCAACGGCGCGCTCGTCATCGAGTAACAGCAGGTCGTGCGGCCGTTGGACGGTCGCACCAGATCGTGATCGACGGGGGAGGTCGGTACGGAAGTCATGCACGTTTCGCATCTGTCACTCGCCGACTTCCGCTCGTACGCCCGGGTCGAGGTTCCCCTTGACCCGGGCGTCTCCGCGTTCGTCGGCCCCAACGGGCAGGGCAAGACCAACCTGGTCGAGGCCGTCGGCTACCTCGCCACGCTGGCCAGCCACCGGGTCTCCTCGGACGCGCCGCTGGTGCGGATGGGGGCCGAGCGCGCGATCGTGCGCGCCGCGGTCGTCCAGGGCGACCGGCAGCAGCTCATCGAGCTCGAACTGAACCCGGGCAAGGCCAACCGCGCCCGGATCAACCGCTCCTCGCAGGTCAGGCCGCGCGACGTGCTCGGCATCGTCCGCACGGTGCTGTTCGCCCCCGAGGACCTGGCACTGGTCAAGGGCGACCCGGGCGAACGGCGGCGCTTCCTGGACGAGTTGGTCACGGCCAGGTCGCCCCGGATGGCCGGGGTGCGCTCGGACTACGAGCGGGTGCTCAAGCAGCGCAACACGCTGCTGAAGACGGCGGCCATGGCGCGCCGGCACGGCGGCCGACAGCTCGACCTGTCCACGCTGGACGTCTGGGACCAGCACCTGGCCCAGGCGGGCGCGGAGTTGCTGGCCCAGCGACTCGACCTGGTGGCCACGCTGCGCCCGCTGGCCGACAAGGCGTACGAGCAACTCGCCCCCGGTGGCGGGCCGGTCGTCCTGGAGTACCGCGGCTCGGTCAGCGAGAGCGCGGGCGGCGCGGGGCTCGGCGCCGAGACCAGTCGGGCCGAGCTGTTCGAGCTGCTGCGCGCGGCGCTGGGCGAGGCGCGCAAGCGGGAGATCGAGCGGGGCGTGACGCTGGTCGGCCCGCACCGTGACGATCTGCTGCTCAAGCTGGGCGAGCTGCCCGCCAAGGGGTACGCCAGCCACGGCGAGTCCTGGTCGTACGCGCTGGCGCTGCGGCTGGCCTCGTACGACCTGCTGCGCGGCGAGGGCAACGAGCCGGTGCTGGTGTTGGACGACGTGTTCGCCGAGTTGGACGTGCGCCGCCGCGAGCGGCTGGCCGAACTGGTGGCTCCGGGCGAGCAGGTGCTGGTGACGGCCGCGGTGGACGACGACGTGCCCGGGGTGCTGGCGGGTGTGCGGTACGCGGTTTCGGAAGGTGTGGTGGAGCGCCTATGACGTGGTCGGCGGCGGGTGGACCGGAGCGGGACGCGGCACGCGGACCGGCGGCCGGTGACGGCCGCGACGCCGGTTCCGCGACCGGTGGCGCGGCGGCGGCCGAGCCCACCGGGGTGGACCTGGCGCGGGTGGCGTTGCGGGCGGCGAAGGAGCGGGCCCGTGCGCACGGCGCCGCCGCCCAGCAGAAGAAGCAGGCCCGGCGCGGTGGGCTGCGCTCGGGCGCGCGCGCGGACGGGCGGGACCCGCTGCCGCTCGGCGCGGCCATCAACCGGCTGATCACCGAGCGCGGTTGGGAGGCGCCGGCGGCCGTCGGCGGCGTCATGGGGCGTTGGCCTCAGCTCGTGGGGCCCGAGGTCGCCCAGCACTGTGAGCCGCAGCGCTACGACGAGGAGGCGCGCGTGCTGACGGTGGGCTGCGACTCCACGGCGTGGGCCACCCAGCTCAGGCTGCTGGCGCCGCAGCTCGTGGCGCGGCTCAACGCGGATCTGGGCCACGGCACCGTCCGCCAGCTCAAGGTGCTCGGGCCGGGCGGCCCCACGCGGCGCTACGGCCCGCTGCGCGCGCCCGGCAGCCGGGGCCCGGGCGACACGTACGGCTGAGCCGGTTCCCGCGTCCCCGCTCCACCGGCCCGGGTGTCTCCGCGCGCGCTTCGTCGCACGTGGCGAAGCGCGCCGTGTACGGCGTCCGCGCGGGGTGCCCCGCCGCGCGCCCGTCTCGGGCCGGGGTGGCTTCCGGGTGCGGTGGGCCACCGTGGGGTCCTTGCGCTCCTCGCTGACCCTGACGTGCGGCGGGTCGTTCTCGCCTCGGTGTCGTCGGCCTCTCGTGCCGCTGTCGTAGTGCCTCCGCTTTCCGCGTCTGGTGCCGCACGGGCGCCAGGGCGGCACAAACCAGCCGTCGATCGCGCGCGGCGTCCGGCGCCGGAGCGGGACAGGTCGAAAGGCCCGACGCGGCGGAGGTCGCGCGGCCTGCGCCCGGGCTATGTGTAGCTGGCATATTCCCCGCGACCTGCGGCGATGCGCCGGCGGCCGGTCGTGGCGCGGCCTCCGGCGGGGGCGGTGGGGCGTGCGTCGCACGCCGGGCGGGGTGTGGCCCCGGTGCGCCGGGGCGTGGCGGGTCCGGGCGCGGGGGCGTCGCACGGGGTGCGTACGGAGGAGGACCGGGGCTGGGACAGGCGGGAACGTTGAGACGCCGGTCACATCGCCGGTCGTTGATGAGTCGAAGCGCTGAGTGCCTGTGTGAGCCTCCTGGAGGCCCAGACCAGATATGGGGAGTAGGAAGGCGCTGGTTCAGGGCGCCAGTCGCCGACTCAGGCGCCCGCAAGCCCCAATTCTGTCGGCGCTTACCGGTAGACTGAAGTACACCGTCGCCGCTTGCGCACACGGTGGCTCACCGTGCGTGCGGGGCATTCGAAAGACAAGGCCGGTCCTCCGTACCAGGGGTTCGGCTCTGCTGTGCCAGAAAGGGCGCTTCGTGGCCGATTCCGGCAACCCCAACGAGAACATCACCGCTTCCCCGACCGTGGCGGACGCCGCTGCGGTGGACACGGACGTCAACGAGGCACCTCCCTCGTACGACGCCAGCGCGATCACGGTCCTGGAGGGCCTGGACGCGGTCCGTAAGCGGCCCGGCATGTACATCGGGTCCACCGGTGAGCGCGGCCTGCACCACCTGGTCCAAGAGGTGGTGGACAACGCCGTTGACGAGGCGCTGGCCGGACACGCCGACACGATCGACGTGACGATCCTGGCCGACGGTGGCGTGCGCTGCGTCGACAACGGGCGTGGCATTCCCGTCGACCTCCACCCCGTGGAGAAGAAGCCGGCCGTGGAGGTCGTGCTGACCGTGCTGCACGCGGGCGGCAAGTTCGGTGGCGGCGGCTACGCCGTCTCCGGCGGTCTGCACGGCGTGGGTGTGTCGGTCGTCAACGCGCTGTCGACGAAGCTGGCCGTGGACATCAAGCGGGATGGTTTCCGCTGGACGCAGGATTACAAGCTGGGCGTGCCGACGGCCCCGCTCGCCCGCAACGAGGCGGTGGCGGAGACCGGCACGACGGTGACGTTCTGGGCCGACCCGGACGTCTTCGAGACGACGGAGTACTCGTTCGAGACGCTGGCCCGTCGCTTCCAGGAGATGGCCTTCCTCAACAAGGGGCTGACGATCGCCCTGACCGACGAGCGCGAGGCGCACGTCGACGAGGAGGGCAAGCCGCTCTCGGCGAAGTACCACTACGAGGGCGGCATCGTCGACTTCGTGAAGTACCTGAACTCGCGCAAGGGCGAGCTGGTGCATCCCACGGTCATCGACATCGAGGCCGAGGACAAGGAGCGGCTGCTCTCGCTTGAGGTCGCGATGCAGTGGAACACCCAGTACACCGAGGGTGTCTACAGCTTCGCGAACACGATTCACACCCATGAGGGTGGTACGCACGAGGAGGGTTTCCGTGCGGCGTTGACGTACTTGGTCAACAAGTACGCGCGGGAGAAGAAGCTGCTGCGGGAGAAGGA